>DASVRB010000376.1:0-5719 GCA_036388835.1 Thermoanaerobaculia bacterium
TGCGGGCTCTGGCCACGAATCCGGTTCGCAAACTGGTCGTGCCGCGCGTGCTCGCCTGCACGATCATGTTTCCGCTGCTGACGGTCGTGGCCATCGCGCTCGGCATCGGTGGCGGCGGTTTGATCGCCGTCACCAGTCTGCACGTCGGCGCGAACGCGTACTTTCGCAGCGTCATCGAGGCGGTGCACTACAACGATCTCGCCTCCGGAATCGGGAAGACGTTTTTCTTCGGCTTCTCGGTCTCGTTGATCGCCTGCTACAACGGTCTGCGCACCAGCGGCGGCGCGGACGGCGTCGGCCGCTCGACCACACAAACGGTAGTGACCGGGTCGATCACGACCCTGATCATGGATTTCTTTCTCACGAAGCTCTTCCTCTTCTTCTTCTGATGACCGAGACCATCATCCAGGACCGCCGCTCGGTGCCGCGCGACACTCCTGATCGCCGCAAGCACGCGCGCGAGCCGTTCGTCGAATTCGTCGACGTGAACAAGGCCTATGGCCCGAAGCAGGTTCTGCGCGGCGCGAATCTGAAGGTTTATCGCGGTGAAGTGGTGGTGATCCTCGGCGGCTCGGGTACCGGAAAGTCGGTGACGCTGCGCCACATGCTCGGCCTCGAGGCGCCCGATTCGGGACGCGTGATCGTCGAAGAAGAAGACGTGACCGATCTTCCGGAAGAAGAGCTGTATCGCATCCGGAAAAAGTTCGGGATGCTGTTTCAGAGCGGCGCGCTGTTCGACTCGATGACCGTCTTCGAGAACGTCGCCTTTCCGCTGCGCGAGCACACCGACATGAGCGAGGAAGAGATCGCGCGCAACGTGCGCGAGAAGCTCGAGCTCGTGAATCTGCCGAACACCGAGCACCTCATGCCGGTCGATCTATCGGGCGGCATGCGCAAGCGCGTCGGCCTGGCGCGCTCGATCGTGCTCGACCCGAAAGTGATTCTTTACGACGAGCCGACCACCGGACTCGATCCCATCACCTCACAGACCATCAACGAATTGATCATCGATCTGCAGGCGAAACTGAACGTCACCTCGGTGGTCGTCACCCATGACATCCACTCCGCGTTTTCCGTCGGCGACCGCATCGCGTTCCTCCATCAGGGAGTGTTCGAATGGGTCGGCACCATGGACGAGGCGCGCGATTCCGATCATCCCAGACTCCGCGAGTTCCTGAAGGCCAGCGCCGTGGTGGCGGCGCAGCCGACGAAGAAGTGATATGGCAAAAAAATCCAACGACAAAACCATTCGCGTCGGCCTGCTCGTCTCCGGCGCGCTCCTCATGCTGATGGTGTTTCTCTTCCTCATCGGCTCCGAGCAGAAAATCTTCGCGCGCAAGAACGAGTACGAAGTGCGGCTCGAGAACGTGTCCGGCCTCTCGCAGGGCAACCCGGTGCGGATGTCGGGCGTGACCATCGGCACGATCCGCGACATCAAGCTGCCGCAGGACCCGAAACAGAAACAGGTCGAGATCGTGGTAATGATCGACCGCAAGTACGGCGAGCGCGTGCGCGGTGATTCGCGCGTGCGGCTCAAGAAGCAGGGCCTTCTCACCGGCGACACGTACATCGACGTCACTCCCGGCACGCCGCGTTTTCCGGCGCTGGAAGCGGGCTCGATGATCCCGTCGCAGAAGGGAACGGACGTCGAGGCGCTCATCACGTCGGGCGAGGATCTGATGGAGAACCTCGTGCAGATCTCCTACTCGCTCAAGAACGTCCTCGGCCGCGTCGAGCGCGGCGAAGGTCTCCTCGGCGAGCTGACGACGCAGCCGGAAACGAAGCAGCGCATCACCGACACGTTCCTCACCACGCTCAATAAAACCAACGCCGCGCTCACGCACATGGAGACCGGCCGCGGCGTCGTCGGCAAGCTGATCTACGACGATGCGTACGCTGAGCAGTTGACGGCGTCGATCTCCGGCGCCGCGCAGTCAATGCAGTCGCTGACCGCGAACATCCAGCGCAGCTTCGAGAGCGGAAACGGCCTCGTGCCGGCGATGCTCAACGACCCCGAGGCGAAGACGCGCATTTACGAGGTCATCGACAACCTGCGCACGACCTCGGCCAGCCTTTCGACGTTCACCTCCTCGATGCAGACCGGCCAGGGCCTCGTACCGCGTCTGATGAACGACCGCGAGTACGGCGATCAGGCGCTGAACGAATTCTCCGGCCTCGTGCGCCAGCTCAATCAGGTCGTGACGAAGATCAACACCGGAGAGGGGACCGCCGGCAAGCTGCTGAGCGATCCCTCGATGTACGAGTCGATCAACGACATCCTCATCGGCATCAACGAATCGCGCCTCCTGCGCTGGCTGATTCGCAGCCGCCAGCAGGCCGGTATCGAGCGGCGCGTCGAAGATCGGAAGCAGGCGCCGAACGTGACGCCGCCGCCTGCCGGTCCGCCGCCGCCTGACGCCACTCCGGCACCGGTCGAATCGGTCCTCCCGTCGACGCTGACGGACCCGGCCGCCGTACCGCCGACCGACACCGCTGCGCCGCCGACGGACACGACCGAAACTCAGTAGTTCAGCTTTGATGCAACGGAGGATGGGCAGAAATGCCTGTCCTCCACGGCTCCTTTCCGCGTCATCACTCACCCGGATCAGCGCTCCTGAACGGCGCGTGGCACCAGTGTTGTAGGATGCGCCGCCTGCTACGCCTTTGCGTTCTGGCGTAAAACTTCCCGGAGGACCCCGCGTGGATATTGCTGTGATCGGCACCGGCTACGTCGGTCTGGTGACCGGCGCCGGACTGGCCGACTTTGGCAACGACGTGATTTGCGTCGATGTCGACGTTCGGAAAATCGAGGCGCTTCGCAACGGACAGATTCCGATTTACGAGCCCGGACTCGATACGCTCGTGAGCAAGAACGTCAATGAAGGCCGTTTGCGCTTCACGACCGACCTGCCCGAGGCCATTCGCGCGGCGCGCGCAATCTTCATTGCCGTCGGTACGCCGCCCAAGCCGGACGGCTCGGCCGACCTGCGCTACGTCGAGGAAGTTGCGAACTCGATCGCGCAGCACATGAACGGTCCGAAGCTCGTGATCACGAAGTCGACCGTGCCGATCGGCACCGGCCGCCTGATCGACCAGATCATCGAGTCGCACGGCACCGGCCACAAAGCGTCGATCGTCTCGAATCCGGAGTTTCTGCGCGAAGGCTCGGCCATCGAAGATTTCATGAAGCCCGATCGCGTCGTGGTCGGCGTCTCCGACAGCGAGGCGGCGGAGCTGATGAAGGAAATTTACGCGCCGCTGCACTCGCTCGAGATCCCGTTCGTGGTCACGAACGTCGAGTCGTCGGAACTGATCAAGTACGCGGCGAACGGCTTTCTGGCGACGAAGATCACGTTCATCAACGAGATCGCCTCGGTCTGCGAAAAGGTCGGCGCCAATGTGCAGGATGTTGCACTCGGCATGGGCCTCGATTCGCGCATCGGCCCGAAGTTCCTGCAGGCCGGCCCCGGTTTCGGTGGCTCCTGTTTTCCGAAAGACACCTCGGCCATGGCCGACATCTCGCGCCGCCACGGCTACGACTTCCAGATCATGGAAGCGGTCCTGCGCGTGAACGACTCGGTGAAGCTGCGGATGACCGACAAGATCGTCGAAGCGCTCGGCGGCGACGTGAAGGGGAAGACCATCGCGGTCCTCGGCCTCGCGTTCAAGCCGGAGACCGACGACATGCGCGACTCTCCGACCATCCCGATCATCAAAGGTCTGCAGGAGCGCGGCGCGAAGATTCAGGCGTACGACCCGCAGGCCACGAAAAACGCGCAGGCGTATTTCGAGGACGTCACGTATTGCAGCGACGCATACGAAACGGCCGAAAACGCGGACGTGCTCGTGCTCGCGACGGAGTGGAACGAATTCCGCGCGCTGAATTTCGAGCGCATCAAAAAAGCGCTGCGGTCGCCGGCCGTCGTCGACCTCCGCAACATCTATGACCCGCAGCGGATGGCCGCGCTCGGATTCAATTACATCTCGGTCGGACGCGCGCAGGACGTGCGAAAAAGGACTCTCTGATGGGTCGTGCGCTGATTACCGGTGGTGCCGGATTCCTCGGGTCGCATCTTTGCGATCTTTTCCTGAGCCGTGGTCATGAAGTGATCTGCATGGACAACTTCCTGACCGGCTCGCCCAACAACATCAAGCATCTGTTCGGGCACGACGGTTTTTCGTTCATCAAGCAGGACGTCACGAATTACATTCACATCGACGGCCCGCTCGATTACGTGCTGCACTTCGCGTCGCCGGCCAGTCCGATCGATTACCTCGAAAAGCCGATTCAAACGCTGAAGGTCGGCTCGCTCGGCACGCACAAAACGCTCGGCGTCGCGAAGGACAAAGGGGCGCGGTATCTCATCGCGTCGACCTCCGAGGTCTACGGCGACCCGCTCACGCACCCGCAGAAAGAGGACTACTGGGGCAACGTGAATCCGGTCGGTCCGCGCGGCGTGTACGACGAAGCGAAACGTTTCGCCGAGGCCATGACCATGGCGTACAACCGCTTCCACGGCGTCGAGACGCGCATCGTGCGCATCTTCAATACGTACGGCGAGCGGATGCGCATCAATGACGGCCGCGTCGTGCCGGCGTTCATCTCCCAGGCCCTGCGCAATGAGCCGCTCACGGTATTCGGCGACGGCTCGCAGACCCGCTCGTTCTGCTACTACTCGGATCTCATCGAGGGCATTTACCGCCTGTTGATGTCCGACGAAGTGCAGCCGACCAACATCGGCAATCCGAGCGAAATGACCGTCCTGCAGTTCGCCGAAGAAATCAAACGCCTGACCGGCAGCAGCGCCCCGATCGAATTCCGCCCCCTCCCCGAGGACGACCCTAAAATCCGCCGCCCGAACATCACCAAAGCGCGCGAGATCCTGAAATGGGAGCCGGTCGTGCCGCTCGAAGAAGGTCTGACGAAAACGATCGATTACTTCCGCAGCGTCGTGCAGTAACGGCGTACCCCCCGTCATCCTGAGCGTCAGCGAAGGATCTCGAAATGCGACGGCCGTCGCGCCTGAGATCCTTCGCTAAAGCTCAGGATGACGAGGTTGGGTGCGAGACTGGTGGAGCGGCGGGCTTTAGTCCGCCGGTTCCTCGCGACAACCTCGGCGGGCTAAGAGCCCGCCGCTCCACAAGTACCAAGGAGCGATTTCACGGCCGCTGCGCCATTGCCGCGCTGACACGTGCAAATCGCGGATCATTGCGCAGCGGATCGAGGGCGGGGTCGACGCGGAGCCAGACCAGGGCGCCGGTGCGTTCGCGCAGGGCGCGAGCGAGCTCGGCGAATGCGCGATCGCCCTCGCCGCGATGGGCGTGCAGTGCGGCCATGTAGTACGGCGGCAGGTAATCGCGGCTGCCGCGGCGTTCGAGCTCGGCGGCCAGTCACGGCCACTACGACCTCGCCGCGCGCGTGGGGCAGGATTGGCGGTCGCGCTGCCGCCGGCCGCCTGATGTGCGCGGATCAGCCACGTCTGCACGACCACAATGTCGACCGGTCGTGCCGCTCGAAGAAGGTCTGACGAAAACGATCGATTACTTCCGCAGCGTCGTGCAGTAACGGCGTACCTCACCGTCATCCTGAGCGTCAGCGAAGGATCTCAAAATGCGACGGCCGTCGCGGCTGAGATCCTTCGCTAAAGCTCAGGATGACGGGCGGTCGTCGCGAGGCCTCGGCGGGCTAAAGCCCGCCGCTCCACTGGAACGACGTTAT
>DASVRB010000377.1:0-17039 GCA_036388835.1 Thermoanaerobaculia bacterium
ATCAGCGCGAAAAAGACGGCGATGTACATCCCCAGCGGCGCCGCGTGATGCGGCGCGGAGTGGCCGGAGTAGTTTTCGTGGTCGGACTGATGAGCCATTGAATTCCTCAGACGAGATAGAGCAGCGGGAAGAGGAAGATCCAGACGATGTCGACGAAGTGCCAGTAGAGGCCCATGATCTCGATCGGCGAATAGTACTCGGGGCCGAAGTCGCCGCGGAACGTCCGCTTGATGAAGTACAGCAAAAGGCCCGCGCCGATGACCATGTGCAGCGCGTGCAGGCCGGTCATCGTGAAGTAGAACGTCATGAACAGCTCGATGCCGCGCGTGAGCTGCGGGTTGTCGGCGTGCGTGTACGCGAACATCGCGCCGGGGAACTGGCCGTGGTGAATGTGCTCGGCGTACTCGTAGCCCTTCACGCCGACGAAGATGCCGCCGAGGACGAGCGTGAGGATGAGCATCCAGGCGGTGAACATCCGCTTCGCCTGCTGCGCACCCCAGACCGCAAGGGCCATGGTCAGCGAGCTGCCGATGAGGACGATCGTGTTCGCGGCGCCGATCTGCCAGTGCTGCAGTTTCGAGCCGGCCGCCCACGCCGCGGGGTACATCTCGCGGTAGATGAAGTACGCCGCGAAGATGCCGCCGAAGAAGAGGATTTCCTGCGCGACGAAGAACCACATGCCGAGGGTCGAGGCCTCGTGCTGCTGGCCCATGTCCTCGAAATGGTGCTGAAGAAACGGATGATGATGGCCGTGGCCGTGCGGCTCAGCGGCGTGCTCCGCGCTGTGACTCAGCGTCGCGTCAGACATTCTGAGTCTCCTTCATCGCCTTGAGGAACGCGGGGTAATCGTAGGCGTCCCACGTCACGACCGGCGTCTCGTGGAAATTCTCTTTCGGCGGAGGCGACGTGGTGGCCCATTCGAGACCGGCCGCGCCCCACGGATTCGCACCGGCGATGCGTCCGAATTTCACCGACCAGGCGAGGTAGATCATCGGGAGCAGATAGCCGACCGCGAGCACGGTCGCGCCGGCGGTCGAGAGTACGTTCAGCACCTGGAACTCCGGCGCGTACGCGTGGTAGCGGCGCGGCATGCCGACGTAGCCGACGAGGAACTGCGGGAAGAACGTGAGGTTGAAGCCGACGAAGACGAGCATCGCCGAGAGGCGGCCCCACCACTCCGGATACATGCGGCCGGTGATCTTCGGCCACCAGTAATGAATGCCGGCCATGTAGGCCATGATCGTTCCGCCGACCATGATGTAGTGAAAGTGCGCGACGACGAAGTAGCTGTCGTGCACGTGCACGTCGACGCCGAGCGCGCCGAGGAAGAGGCCGGTCACGCCGCCGATCGTGAAGAGGCCGATGAAGCCCATCACGTACAGCATCGGCGTCTGCCACGACACCGAAGCCTTGAACATCGTGGCCGTCCAGTTGAAGACCTTGATGGCCGACGGCACCGCGACGAGCATCGTCAGGAACGAGAAGATCATCGCGGAGTAGACCGACATGCCGGCCACGAACATGTGGTGCGCCCACACGAGGAAGCCGAGGAACGCGATCGCCAGCGACGAGAACGCGACGAACTTGTAGCCGAAGATCTTCTTGCGCGTGAACGCGGCCACGCACTCCGAGATCACGGCCATGCCCGGCAGAATCATGATGTAGACGGCCGGATGCGAGTAGAACCAGAACATGTGCTGGTACAGCACGGGATCACCGCCTAATGCGGGATCGAAGATGCCGACCTGCAGGACGCGCTCGACCATCAGCAGCACGAGCGTGATCGCGAGCACCGGCGTCGCAAGCATGATCACAACGCTGGTCGCATAGATCGACCAGACGAACAGCGGCAGGCGGAACCAGCTCAGGCCGGGCGCGCGCATGCGGTGAATGGTGACGAGGAAATTGAGGCCGGTGAGGATCGACGAGAAACCGGTGATGAATGCGCCGAGGGTGGTGGCGAACACTTTCGTGTTCGAGTACTGCGTCGAGAACGGCGTGTAGAACGTCCAGCCGGTGTCGACGCCGCCGGTGATGATGACGATGACGCCGAACGTGCCGCCGATCATGTAGACGTACCAGCTCAGCAGGTTCAACTTCGGAAACGCGAGGTCTTTCGCGCCGAGCATGATCGGCAAAATGAAGTTGCCGATGATCGCCGGGATGGCCGGGATGAGGAAGAAGAAGATCATCACGATGCCGTGCAGCGTGAAGAGCTTGTTGTATGTATCGGACGTGAACATGTCGCCCTCGGGCGTGAGGAGCTCGAGGCGCATGAGGAACGCGATGAATCCGCCGACGATGAAGAACGTCGTGACGGAGAAGAGGTATAGGAGCGCGATCCGCTTGTGGTCCTTCGTCAGGAGCCACGAGAGCACGCCGTACTCGTCGTTGAGGTAGTTCCGCCGCTCCCTCGTCGAGGGCTCGATGAACGGTGCGTCGTCGATCGTGGTGCTGGTCATTGTCGTTACCTATTGATTCGTGGCCGTGGTCGGAGGTGCGGCGGGCGGCTGCGTTTGTGGGGCGGCGGCCGCTCCGGTTGCCGTTGCGCCGGGAGTACCGGTGCCCGAAGCGGGCACCGCGCCAGCGGCCGTTGCCGGCGCGGCGGTCGTGGTCGGCGCGCCGCTCGATTGCTGGAATGACTGCTGCGATTCGACCGCGGCCGCAACCGGCTGCTCGGCGCCGAGCGTGCGGACGTACGCGAGCAGGCGAATGAGATCGTCCTCGTTCACCTGTCCCTGGAACGTCGGCATGATCGGCTGGAAGCCGGCCGCGATCTTCGCCTGCGGATTGAGGATCGATTCGCGGATGTAGTTCTCATCCGCAACCACGCTCCGTCCGTCGACGAGCGTGCGCGTCTTGCCGTAAAGGCCGGCCAGGTTCGGGCCGCGCGCGCCGGCGGTGTTGGTGTGGCAGGTGTTGCACGCGTATTTCTCGAACAGCTTCTCGCCCTGCGACGCCAGCGAGCCTTCGCTGCCGCCGGCGAGCCAGCGCTGATACTCGGTCGGCTCCATCACTTCGACCCAGCCGACCATGCCGGAGTGCAGCGTGCCGCAGTATTCGGCGCAGAAGATGTGGAAGCGGCCGGTCTTCGTCGCCTCGAACCACATCGTGCGATAGCGGTTCGGCAGCACGTCCGCCTTCACGCGGAAGGCGGGGAACCAGAGGCTGTGAATGACGTCTTCCGACGCCATCGTGATCTTGACCGGACGGCCGACCGGAACGTGCAGATGGTTGATCTCGCGCTGGCCGGTCGGATGCTGGAACTTCCACATCCACTGGCGGCCGGTGGCGTAGACCTCGAGCGCGTTCGCCGGAGTGCGGTTCATCCGGAAGAAGACGTACGCGCCGGCGACGAAGATGCCGATGAAGATGATCAGCGGGACGATGGTCCAGGTGATCTCCAGCGCGGCCGGCGGCTCCTGCTCCTGCGCAAGCTCGTTGTCGGGCCGGCGGCGGTACTTGATCGCGAAGTAGGCGATCACGATCCAGATGAGGAGCGAGACCGCGCCGGTGACGGCGACGAGAAACAGATAGAGCCCGTCTACGAGCGGAGCGACGCTCGAGGCTGACTCGGGAAAGAGTGGGAAATCGTTCATTTCTTTGTCTCGGCGAGTGACAGCCGCCGCTCTCTACGGAACATGACGCCAATGAAGCCGCCGAGGCCGAGCAGCGTTGCCACGCCGCCCGCGCGCGCGAACATCATCGCGTTGCGGCTGTACTTCCCGGTGGCCGGGTCATAGTGAAAACAAAGGAGGAGGAGCTGGTCGGTGACGTTGCCGACTTTGCCTTCCGACGCTTCGACGATGGCCATGCGCAGGTCGCGCGGCTTGTATTCGAAACCGTAGAAGTAGCGCGACGTGCGGCCGTCCGGCGTGAGGACGAGCAGCGCCGCGCCGTGCGCGAACTGGTCGGTGCGGCTCTCGTACGCGTACTGAAATCCGACCGCATCGGCGAGCTTCTTGACCGCGCTCTCGTGCGCCGTCAGAAAGTGCCAGCCGGGCGCGGAGTCGAGGCGGCCGTAGCGACGGATGTACTTTTCTTTCAGCCGTGCCGCGTCGGCCGCTTTGTCGCGCGGATCGATGCTGACGGTGATGACGTCGAACTCTTTGCCGATGTCGAACTTCAGGTGCGTGAGCGAGGTGGTGGTCCCCTCGAGCACCATCGGGCAGAGCATCGGGCAGCGGAAGTAGACGAAGTTGAGGAGGACCGGGCGCCCTTTGCCAAAGTACTGGTTCAGGCGAACGACTTTCCCCTGCTCGTCACGGAACTGCAGGTCGAGCGGGATGCGCGTGTTCAGCTTCTGCGCGATCGACACCTTGCCCGGCAGTTTCGCCGCATCGGACGAGGTCTGCGCGACCGCGGGAACGACCGTCAGCGCCGACAGCAGCAGCGCCGCCGCGAGTCGCCGACTCACCCCACCCGGGAGAACGCGGGTCACTGGTGCGTGCCTCCGGTGGTGCTCGTGGCGGTGCTGGTGGTGGCGGGCTGCGCGACTCCGGTGTCGGGCGAGACCGGCGTTCCGGCCGGCGACGGCTGCGAGCCCGGCGCGACCGGCATCGTCGTCGTGGCTGCGGGCGGCGCGGGCGCGGTGCCGAGCTGTCCCTGCACCGCGAGGCGCGCGGCGAGCACCGCTTTCGCGGTCTCGATCGGCATGTGCACGACGCCGTGCTGGCGATCCACCCATCCGTAGTTCTTCAGCTGCACGTCTTCCTGCGCCCGCATGTGGATCAGGTCCGTCACCGGCGTGTTCGCCTGCGGCGGAACCGGCGTGCCCTTCGCGTCGGTAGTCGGGAACGGCTGGAGGAGCGGCTGATTCTGCGGAACGTCGGCCGTGGCCGGACGCGGCACCGCGGTCTGCGGAGGATCCATCCGGTTGCGCTCGACGTTCACGAGGCTCTTGTAGAAGAAGAGGATGACGAAGTGGCCGACCACTCCGAAGACCACAAAGATCACGATCGCCCAGAGCAGACCTTTGACCGGAACGTCGGACGCCTCGTGGTGCGTCTCGGCGTTGAAGAGATCGTCATCTTCGTACTTGATGTGCTCAGGCATGACGGGCTCCGTCCCTGGTCAGGGCTCCCTCGCGGATCGCTTCATCGACCCACGTCTCGTGAATCGGAATGATGGTCTGGCCTTTGAGCTGCGAGATGAACGCGAACAGCCAGAGACCTCCGATGCCGAGGAAGGCGAAGGCGGTGATCCAGGAGAAGTGGAAATGCTCGCCGTGATGCGCGGGACCGACCAGCCAGTAGATGTCGATGAAGCGCATCACCAGGATGATGATCGTGACGACGGCGATGGTCTGCGGCCGGTCTTTGATCGACCGCATGAGCAGCATGAAGAACGGCAGGAAGAAGTGGAACACGATCAGGATCGCGGCCATGAGGCCCCATCCGCCGTGCATGCGCGTGACGTAGTAAGGCGTCTCTTCTTTGATGTTGCCGTACCAGACGAGGAGGAACTGCGAGAAGTTCGTGTACGCCCACAGCATCGTGAACGCGAGCATCAGGTTGCCGAGGTCGCGGAAGTGGTTCGGACGGAGCACGTCTTCCATGGCCGGGTTGTCCGACAGCAGCGTCAGGAAGAACGTCACGAATGCGAACGCCGAGAGTCCCGCGCCGACCGTGAAGGCGATGCCGAACATCGACGAGTACCACTTCGGCTCGAGCGACATGACCCAGTCGATCGAGGAGAACGTCAGGACCATGACCACCATCAGCAGGCCGGCCGCGCTCCACTTGCGGCGGGCGAGCTCGATGAACGGCGAGCGGTCTTTGTAGAACTTCAGCGAGAGCATGCGCACGCGCCAGGCCCACAGCGAGAGGAGGCCGAGGTAGATGAGCGAGCGGATCAGCCAGCCCGGCTGATTCAGCCACCACTCCGCTTTCGCCTGCAGCAGCTTGTCGTGCGCGACGATGTCGTGATTGGCCCAAGTGTAGATGTGCTCGAGGCCGAGCGCGATCGGAATGGCGAAGAGGATGAACAGCGGAATGGTGCGCGCCGCGGCGCCGAGCGGACGGCGCACCAGGATGCCCCACTCGCCGCCGGTGACGTACTGCAGCATCAGGATGGCGAGCGAGCCGGCGGCGATCATGAACCAGAAGATGAACGCCGGCAGCCACGCCTTGAAGAAGGCCGGCTGGTCGGTGAAGAAGCCGATCGCGGCGACGATGACGCCGATGACGCCGATGACGAGAGCCGGCATCTGCGCGCGGGCAATGCCGGTCGCTTTCGGCGGCGTGGAGACGTTGGGTGAGAGGCCGGCCATCAGTGCGACCCTCCGTGCGCGCGCGGCGCCGCACCGGTCGGTGACGGCGCGTCGAGGCGGGCGCGGTCCGCGGTCGGCACGTCGGCGACGTTCGCGTTCTGGCTGAGCTGCAGCGCGCGAATGTACGCGACGATGGCCCAGCGGTCGCGCGGCGGAATCATCGTTCCGTACGGCGGCATGGCGCCGAATCCATTGGTCATGACGTCGAAGAAATGTCCTGTGGTTGCTTTGCGGAGGGTCTCGGTGTGAAACGACGGCGGACGGCGGTAGCCGCGCGCCGGGATCATGCCGTTGCCGTCCCCGGTGCGGCTGTGGCACGCGGAGCAGTAAACGTCGTAACGATCGTGGCCGCGGTTGATGACGTCGAGGGTGACGGCCATCGGAAAGCCGTCCGCCACCGCGCCGTCGACTTTTCCGGTGTCGAAGAACGGATTGCTCGAGAGCTCGCCGCGCGCGACGGTGTTCGGAATGCGCGGACGCGCCGACTGTCCGTCGTTGAAAAAGTCGGAGGACTCGAGCGGGTCGTACCGCGGCTGGCTGGCCATCTTCTGACGGCAGCCGCCGAGGGAGAGCGCAACGAGAGCGGCCAGCACGAATGTCAGCCCGCGCGGCGCCAGGAACTTACCAGGGAACATCGGTGACCTCGCGGGGGCCCAGCGTCTGCAGGAACGCGCGCGCTTCTTCGAGACGGAAGCGTGGGTCGCGCGCCTGGATGACGAGGAAGAACTTGTCGCGCGACGCGGAGTCGAATCGGCGCACGTTGAAGACGGGGTGATACGGCATCGGCAGGCCATTGAGCGCGAGCATGCCGAAGACGGCGCCGAGCGCCGCGAGCAGGATCGTGCACTCGAAGGTGATCGGGATCCACGCCGGCCACGAGTTGACCGGACGCCCGCCGATGTTGAGCGGATACGCGATGACGTTGGCGTACCAGCACATGAAGAAGCCGCCGATTCCGCCGAGGATGCCCATCGTCAGCACGATGGTCGAGAGCCGCGATTTATGAAATCCAATGGCCTCGGCCAGCCCGTGAATCGGGAACGGCGAGAACGCGTCGGTCGAGGTGTAGCCGGCCGCACGCGTGGCGTGCGCCGCGTCGAGCAGCGACTGCGGATCGCTGAACTCCGCGATGACGCCGTACAGACCTTCTTTGATCTTTCCGATGGCCATCAGTGGTGCTCCTCGTTGTCCGCATGCGCCTGCGCTTCAGGCAGCAGCGTGCGCATTTCGAAGATCGAGATCATCGGGAGGAACCTCACGAACAGGAACAGGAGCGCGAAGAACAGGCCGATCGACCCGATGTAGAAGCTCCAGTCCCAGAAAGTACCGTGATACATGCCCCACGACGACGGCAGGAAGTCGCGGTGCAGCGAGCCCGGGATGATGACGAAACGCTCGAGCCACATCCCGACGTTGACGAACATCGCCACGAAGAAGAGCCAGAACGGCGACGTGCGGAATCGCTTGAACCACATGAGCTGCGGCGCGAGTCCATTACAGATCCAGAGCATCGCGTACATGCCCTTGTAAGGACCGAGCGCGCGGTTCGTCAGCATGTACGTCTCGAAGACGTTGCCGGAGTAAATGCCGTAGAACCACTCCATCGCATACGCGTACGCGACGATGAGGCCGGTCGCGAGCAGCACCTTCCCCATGTTCTCGAGGTGGCGCATGGTGATGAAGTCTTCGAGGCGGAAGAACTTGCGCGCCGGGATGGCGAGCGTGAGCACCATCGCAAAACCCGCGAACACGGCGCCGGCGACAAAGTACGGCGGGAAGAACGTGGCGTGCCATCCGGGCAACTGCGCGACCGCGAAGTCGAACGAAACGATGGTGTGCACCGAGAGCACGAGCGGCGTGGAAAGACCCGCCAGCAGCAGGTATGCGTGCTCGTAGCGGTGCCAGTGTTTCGCGGAGCCGCGCCAGCCGAGGGCGAACGTGCCGTACGCGCGCTTGACCCAGAGATTGGTGGCGCGATCGCGCAGCGTGGCGAGATCGGGAATGAGGCCGACGTACCAGAAGAGCGCGGAGACGGTCGCGTACGTCGAGACCGCGAAGACGTCCCACATCAGCGGGCTGCGGAACTGCGGCCACAAACCCATGGTGTTCGGATACGGGAAGAGCCAGTAGTCGTACCAGGGACGTCCGGTGTGCAGCGCCGGATACAAACCAGCCGAGGCGACGGCGAACAGGGTCATGGCCTCGGCGAAGCGGTTGATGGAAGTGCGCCACTCCTGGCGGAGCAGCAGCAGGATGGCCGAGATCAACGTGCCGGCGTGACCGATACCGATCCACCAGACGAAGTTGATGATGTCCATGCCCCATCCGACCGGATGGTTGATGCCCCAGATGCCGATGCCCTTGCCGATGAGCATGCCCATCGAGACGGTGAGCAGGCCGACGCCGCCGAGCGCGATCATGAAGCCGATCAGCCAGCCGATCGGCGTCTTCCGGCGCAGAACGATCGTGGAGATGTGGTCGGTGATCGTCGAGAACGAATGCCCCGGCTCAATCGTCGGCACCGGGATGAAGCGCTCGGGGATGCGCGTCTCCTGCGTGACCGGACGAAGCTCGTGAACCGGAGGTTGGTCTTTGTGAGTGGCCATGGCGTTTATGGATTGAGGATTGAGAATTGAGGATTGAGGATTGTGCGGACCGCTGCTGCTCCGGTCACGCGTTCGTTCCAGTCATTCCTCGTCTTCGTTCCGCTCTTCATCCTCAATCCTCAATCCTTAATCCTCAATCCAACTAATCGTGTCCCCTGTCCGCGTGCTTGCTTTTTGCGGGCGCGAGCTCGGGGTTCGGGTTGCGGATCGTCGCGAGATACGTCGTGCGCGGCAGGGTCTGCAGCTCTTCGAGCAGCGCGTAATTGGTCGGCTGCGCCTTGAGCTGCGCAACTTTGCTGGACTTGTCGTTCATGTCGCCGAAAACGATGGCGTCGGTCGGGCAGGCCTGCTGGCAGGCGGTGACCACTTCACCGTCGCGCACGCGGCGGCCCTGCTTCTCCGCCTCGATTTTGGCGGAGTTGATGCGCTGCACGCAGTAGGTGCACTTCTCCATGACCCCGCGCGTACGGACGGTGACGTCCGGATTGCGCATCGGCTTGAGCGCCGGCGTGTCGTAGTCGGCGTAATGGAAGAAGTTGAAGCGGCGCACTTTGTACGGGCAGTTGTTCGAGCAGTAGCGGGTGCCGACGCAACGGTTGTACGTCATGTCGTTGAGCCCGTCTTCGCTGTGCGAGGTGGCCTCGACCGGGCACACCGGCTCGCACGGCGCGGTCTCGCACTGCATGCACGGCACCGGCTCGTGATAGACCTCGGGGTTGTCGGGCTGACCGCGGTAGTAGCGGTCGATGCGGAGCCAGTGCAGCTCGCGCTCGCGCACGACTTCGTCCTTACCGACGATGGCGATGTTGTTCTCGGCCTGACACGCGATCACGCAACCGTTGCAGCCGGTGCAGACGCTCGTGTCGATGACCATCGCCCACGCGTGCTTGTTCGAGTAGTCGTACGCCGGATACATGTTCGTGTCGTGCGAACCGTGTCCGGTGACGTCGCTGCCGTGGTGCGGGTCTTTGGCGAAATTCGGATCCTTGAGGTAAGCCTCGAAGGAGGCCGCGCGAATGAGGCCGCGCTCGCCGACGATGTTCGGGTCGATGGACTGATGTTCCTGCGTGCACGCGATCGGATAAATCCGCGGCGCGGCCTCGGACATCGAGATGCGCGCCCCAGGTCCGCCATGCAGCGCGTCGGAGAAACGGAGCGGATAGACGTTGAATCCGACGTCGGTGCCGATCTTGCCGCTCATCTGACGGCCGTAGCCGAAGTAAACGGTCGCGACATCTTCAGCGTGGCCGGGCAGAACCCAGATCGGCAGGCGCATGGTAACGCCGCGATACGAGAGCTCGGCGAAACGGGTGCGCTTTTCGTTGACCAGTGAGTCGCGCTCTTCCGGGTCGTAGCCGAATTTCAGCGACGTTTTCGGGCTCACGATCAGGACGTTGTCCCACGTGATCTTCGTCTGCGGTTTCGGCAGCTCCTGCAGCCAGCCGTTGTTCGCGAAACGCCCGTCGTAAATGGTCGGATCGTGCCGGATCTCGAGCTCGATTCCCCCGGTCGCGGCGCGCGGCGCGGCAGCCGGAGGAGCGGCCGCGGCGACGGAGATGGCCGGCAGCGCGCTGTTCGGAATGACGCCGTCGTGCAGCCATTTGCGCCACGCCGCATCGTCGCCGCCGCGCGTGGCCCAGAACGAGCGCACGGTCTGATACGCCGTCTGCTCGAGGCCGCCGGCGAGGGCGCCGACCACTTCATGAATGCTGCGGCCGTTGTAGAGCGGCGCGATGAGCGGCTGAACGATCGTGATGGTGCCGTCGTGTGCGCGCGCATCGCCCCACGTCTCGAGAAAGTGCGTGTCGGGGATGTGCCAGTGGCAGCGGTTCGAAGTCTCGTCGTAGTAGAGCGAGTGATGGGCGCGGAACGGGACCTTGTCGAGCGCTTTCGCGAACTGCAGGTCGGCCGGCGCGTCGAACACAGGATTGCCGCCGAGGATGATCAGCGCTTTGACCGCGCCGGCATTCATGTCGCGCACGAGCTCGCGCAGCGAGGCGAGCTGATTCGTCGGCGCGACTTCGATCGGATCGGTGACGGTGACGCTCGTGCCGATGTTGCCGAGCTGCGAGTTGATCGCGTGCACCACCGCATGCACCGCTGCCGGCTGATCTTCACCCGCGATGACGATGCTCGCGCCGCGGTTCGCCTGCAGGTCGCGGATCAGCGCGGCCACGAACGGATTCGCGGAGTTGCCGGCCAGGATCTCGCGGGCGATGCCTTCGATCTGCGACGGCTTGACCGGCAGTCGGTGATCGGCCATCGAGCCGGTGCCGCTCATGCCGCCTTCGATCGCATACAGGCGGTTGATCGACTTGGTGACGCCGTGACGCACTTTGCGGCGCGACGTGAAGTCGCGCGCATAACGGAGATGCGCGGGACCGTCGCAGAGGAAGTCGGCGCCGAGCGAGACGACGACGTTCGCTTTGGTGAAGTCGTAGATGGTGTTGACGTAGCGGCCGAACGCGAGACGTCCGCCTTCACGCACGTTGTCGAGGCTGACCGGCTCCCACTGATGCCAGCGCAGGCCGGGGTACGCGGTGGTGAGCGCGGTGATCTGCGCGCCGAGGGTCGGCGAGGTGACGGTGCCGGTGAGGATGCGCACGCCGGCGCCGTTCGCGCGCGCGCCGTTCATGATCGGCTGCAGTGCCGCGATGAACTCGCCCCAGGTCGCGGTGTCGCCGTAGCGGCGGATGACCTGCGAGCGGTCGGGGTCGTAGAGGTTCAGCACGGCGCCCTGCATGAACACGTCGCTGGCGCCGATGGTGGTCGGATGGTCAGGGTTCCCTTCGATCTTCGTCGGCCGGTTCATGTGGCTCTCGACGAGGACGCCGTGCGCGACTCCGCTGAGCGGCATCGCGCTCGCGAAGAAGATCGGCTTACCGGGAATGAGGTTCTCCGGTTGATTGACGTACGGCACGATGGCTTCGGCCGGCTGTTTACACGCGGCCAGCCCGGCCATCGCCACCGACGCCCCCATCAGCTTCATGAAGCTGCGGCGGTCGACACCCTTCTCCAGCGCCTGCGCCTGCTGCGGGAACTCCTGCGCGAAAAAGTCGTCGAAGACGTCGCTGCGCGACAGGTCTTCGAGACTGCGCCAGAACTCCTTGCCGCGAAGGTCGCCGATGCGGGCGCGGAACTCGGTGAAATTCAGTGTGTTCGGATCACTCATGGTTTTCGACAGTCGTGGAGGAGAGGCGATTCCGCCCATCCGGACAGGCTGCTTCGCCTGTCCTCCACCCTAGTAATGGCACGCGGAGCAGTGCGTCTTGCTTTGGACGCCGTACCTTCTGACCAGCTCCGGCCCGAGCGTCTTCTGGTTTCTGGCGACGTAATTCATGTTGAAGACTTCCTCGCGCGGGCGGATGTACTTCTCCGGTGCGCGATGGCAGTCGAGGCACCACTCCATGGTGAGCGGCGAGGCCTGATAGACGAGGTTCATCCGGTCGATGCGGCCGTGGCAGCTCGAGCAGCCGATGCCTTTCGCCACGTGAATGTCATGCCGGAAGTGGACGAAGTCGGGCAGCCGATGCACGCGGCTCCAGACCAGCGGTTTGCCGGTGCGGAAGCTGGCGCGAACCGGCTCGAGCATCTCCGCATTCGTCCAGATCTGCGAGTGGCAGTTCATGCAGGTGGAGGTCGGCGGGATGCCGGCGAAGCTCGACGTATCGACGGAAGTGTGGCAGTAGCGGCAATCGATGCCGAGGCCGCCGACGTGATGCTGATGGCTGAACGGAACCACCTGCTCGCGGTGGATGCCCTGATTCGTGAAGTAGGGAGAACGGACGATGCCGCCGATGACCCACAGGACGAACCCGGCAATGAAAATCGCGCCGAAGATGGTGACGCGCGAGAGCGTATTGGCACTGCGGTGGAAGATCTGCGCCATCTAGGCTGCTACCGTCCGGTGTCGAGATTTAGGTGAAAAGTGAGAGGCAGAAGCTGCGCTGCCGGGAGTTGGCGCCGCACGGGGATTCGCGCGACGGCGGCATCATATTCATATTTGCGTGTCACGCAAGCAGCGCGATTCAGATGCGCGAAACACCACCGGAAACGACGAGCGCCATGACACTTGCGCTGTCCGCTTCGAGCGGAGTGACGCGCTCTTTTGCCACCACCATGAGGCAGCCATCCCACGTGTAGGAGAACGGGACATACACCGCGACGTCGCCGCTCAGGCCAAGCGAGCCGAGGTCGTCGCGGGTGATGAAGCCGAAGGTGCGTACGCCTTCGCTGATACTGATCGTGACCGGCCGGTCGAAGCGCCGCTTGTTCCCCGCGAACGCTTCGAGAAGGTCTTTGATCGCGGCGTAGACGATCCGCACGATCGGCGCTTTCGTGAAGAGCTTGTCAGTCAGCGCGAAGAAGCGCCGTCCGACGAAATTCCCGGCCAGCGCACCGACGGCAATGATCGCCACGAGCAGGATGGCCAGCCCGACCCCCGGCGTGTTGAGGCCGAGGAGCTGATCGAGGCGCGTGAACGCGACATAGATGAGGTAGACCGTCGCGACGATCGGCACCACGATCACGAGGCCGCGCAGAAAGTTCTTGATCAGCCAGTTCATCGCGTGATCGTAGCAAGTGGAGGACAGGCAATCCTGCCTGTCCGTTCTCCGTCGCCACGGCGGAAGAGGGGGACAGGCAGGATTGCCTGTCCGCTCTCCGTCGCCACGGGGGATGAGGGGACAGGCAAGATTGCCTGTCCTCCACCTTCTTACGCGGTAAGCGCGCGGATCTCGGCCCAGCGCTCTTCGAACGTGCCGCTCACGATCTGCCAGCGCGTTTCGAATTCATCGAGAGCGGCTCGAAAGGCGTCGAAGAGATCTTCTCGCGCATCGCCGCCGGAATCGCGGGCGGGACCAGGCAGCCACTCGACGTCCGTATCGAGCAGCAGATAGAGGTCGGCGCGGCGGCGGCGGGCCTCCTCTTCGATCCATTGTGGACAGGCGCCGTAATAGTGGCGCGCGTAAACGACGGTGGAAATGAGGTCGGTGTCGAGAATGACGCGGGGGACGTTGGCCGCGCGGTCGATGTTCGCGATCTCGCCGCGCGCAATCGGCTCGACGTCGGCCGCCGAGAGCACATTGCCGCGCGGTTCGGCGTATGTACGGGCGTACTCCGGTACATACGCGGCGCCGAGCTCGCGCGCCAGGCGTTCGGCGATCGTGGTCTTGCCGGTCGACTCCGGACCGATCAGGCAGATGCGAGCGAACGGCGCCAATCGCGATATCCCGTAATGGCCAGGACCCACAAGCCGACGTACAACGCCACGGTGAGCCACCAGCCGCGCGAATAATAGAGTGGAATGGAGACGGTGTTGATGACCAGCCAGAGAATCCAGCTCTCCAGCCATTTACGCGCGGTCATCCATTGTGCGACCAGGCTCCAGGCGAAAATGGGCGAATCGACCCACGGCACGGGATTGTCCGTGTACCTCACCTGAATCCAGATCGTGATCGCAGTGGCGGCGACGCCGGAGATGATTCCTGTCATCCACGCCCAACGTGGCGTTCTCGTCACCGGCAATGGCGTGCGGCGCGTGCCGCCGTGCAGCCACTCATACCAGCCGTACCCCATCAACGCGAAACAGATCACCTGCAACAGTGCTTCGGCGTACAGCTTACCGTCATAGAAGAGCCATGTGTACAGCGCCAGCGCGACGAGGCCGGTGGGGTAATACCAGATGTTCTCTTTCGTCGCCAGCCAGATGCTGACGAGCGTAATCACTGCGGCGAACATCTCGATGAGTGGCGGCATTTTTGCGCATTTTATCCCGAGCGACAGCGAGGGATCTCTGGTTGCACCGCGACAGGCTACGTTCTTCGCGGTACGACCGGGAGATCCCTCGCTTCGCTCGGGATAAAATTACAACTCGAAATCCAGTAGCACGACGGCGTTTCTAGTCGCCTGTGGGTAATAGTACGCGTCGCCGGTGGGCACGTCGCCGCTGAAATAGCGGTAGCTGTAGCCGCTCGGATAGACGCGCTCGGCATTGAAGAGGTTATTGACCTGCAGTGAAACGCGGATCCGCGGCGTGACGGCATAAGAGACGTTCGCGTCCGCAAGGAAGAACGACGGCGCCTCGAAATTCTCGTCGTTGGTATTGTCGAGATACGAGCGACCGACATAACGAGCCGTAATTCCGAGGCCGAGGCGGCGGTGTGGGGCGTAATCGACGCTCTGGCTGAGAATGACGGACGGCGTGAGCAGCGGCTGCACATTTTGGTACTGCACGGCGCGGGAGCCGGTCCAGTTCCCTTCCGCGTCATAGACGTCGAAGAACTGCGTCCATTCATTGATGCGACTGCGGCTCAGGTTTGCGGTGGTGCGCAGGCGCAGCTCAGGACGGACGCGCCACGTCGCATCGAGCTCGACGCCGCGGCGGGAGCTGCGATCGACATTGCGGCGCAGCAGCAGTCCGATTTCCGAAAGCTCGCCGGTGGAGGCAATCTCATTGCGGAACTCCATCGCATAAAGATTAGCGGAGAGCTCCAGATTGTTGCGGCGATAGTTCCAGCCGGCCTCGACGTCCAGCAATCGTTCCGGTTTGACGGCGTGCGGATCGTGGGCGACAGACGGATTGTCTTCGCCGAGGAACATGTCATTGCGTGTCGGCTCGCGCGTCGACACGCCCGCGGACACGTAAACGCTGGAATTGGCAGCGACGTCGAATCGCACGCCCGCCTTCGGATTGAAGAACGTCCAGTTGATGCTCTCCACGTCCGCTTCGCCGTGATAATCGAACGACGCGTGACGCACCTGGGCGTCGCCGTACAGGTGCCAGCGTCCCGCGTCGTAATTCACTTTCGCGAACGCGTTGGCCTCCCCTTTTGTGCCGTAATTCGCATAATCGCGCGCGCCGGCAGCAACGTCGTCACGGGTGTGATCGCGTTTGAAGCGATTCACGTGTACGCCGTAATTCGTGGTGACGGCGCCGAAGCTCTTCGAAAACGTGACAATCGAACCGATGAGCATGCCGTCGAGGCCGTACTGACGCAGCGTGTCGGTGCCGAAATCGAAGAGGCGGTACCAGCCGTAGCCGCGCTGGCAATAAACCGACGCGGTCATGTCGCTGCCGTTGCCGAGCGGCCGGATGTACTGCAGTTGGCCGAGGTCGTAGCCGAAACTGTCGTTCTCCTCGGGGCGCAGCGGGTTATTTCGCAAGTCGGTCTGCAAGGTCGCGGCGTCGGTGGCGTAAAACGAGAGCTGCTGATTTTCGTGACCGGAAAACCCGGTCAGCTTCAGCATCCCGTCGCCAAGAATTTTCGAGCCGCTGAAAAACAGATTGCGCTGGCGCGTGGCGGAGTTGTCGCGGAAGCCTTCATTTTCGAGATACGACAGGCGCGTATAGAAGGAGAAGCCGTTGGAGAGCGCGCCCGACTGATAGCCGACCGAGGCCTGGCGATTTCCGAACGAGCCGCCCGCCAATGTTGCGTCGATGCTGCTCTCGCTCTGCAGTGCAATGCTCTCGAGATTGACGGATCCCGCAAAGGCGGCGGTGCCGAAGGTCGACGTCCCGACGCCGCGCTGGATCTGGATGCTCTCCAATGAGCGCGCGAGGTCAGGAAAATCGACGAAATACGCTCCCATGTCTTCCGAGTCGGAGAGCGGCACGCCGTCGAGCGTGAAATTGATGCGCGTGGCGCCGACACCGCGCAGGGTGATGTACGAATACCCCGCGCCGCCGACGCCCGATTCGGCGTATGCATTGACGGACGGCGCATCGCGCATCAACAGAGGAACGTCCTGTCCGACGTACTCCTCTTCGATCTGCTCGCGCGTGACGTCGGTCTTGGTGACCGGCACGTCGTCATCCGCACGAATGGCGGAAACGACAATGCTTTCGGTAAAGACCGGATCGGTGGTGGTGGTTGTTGGAGTGGTGGACGGGTCGACGCCGCCGCTCAATGCGGCCCATAGAAAAATGATTGTCTTCATCTGCCTTCCCTACGCCGGTGCGAACCGGATCAGGTTCCGCGGGTGTGATCTCAGGCCGTAATGGCCACCCCGAGGCGGGCGAAATAGTAGCACGCGCGGCTGGCGCCGCGCGTGGGGGTCGGGTGTCGGGTGTCTGCGGATTTGCGCGTGGGCGTCAGGCTAGGAGGAGGTCCGCACATCTTCAGTTGTGCGACTGTCTGGATAACGGCGCATGGCGTCCAGGC
>DASVRB010000378.1:0-8018 GCA_036388835.1 Thermoanaerobaculia bacterium
GGGACGCCTTTGCCGCGCAGGCGGAAGACCTGATTGGGCTGCGTGCCGGCCGGCACTTTGAGCGAGTCGCTGCCGTCGATCGTCTCGACCGTCGCTTCGCCGCCGAGCGCGGCCTGCGTGAAGCTGATGGTCTGCTCGGAGTGAATGTCGTAATCGCGGCGCTGGAACTTCGGATGATCTTTGACGGAGATGAAGACGTACAGATCGCCGGAAGGACCGCCGTTGTAGCCGGCCTCCCCTTCCGCGCCGACGCGCAGACGCGAGCCGTCGTCGACGCCGGCCGGGATCTTGACCGAGATCTTCTTCTCTTCGCGCAGACGGCCCGCGCCGCTGCAGGTGACGCACGGCTCTTTGATCACTTTGCCGGCGCCGCCGCATTGCGGGCAGGTGCGCGCAACGGCGAAAAAGCCTTGTGAATAGCGGATCTGACCGCGGCCGCCGCAGCCGGTGCAGGTGACGGGCTGCGTTCCCGGTTTCGCACCGGAGCCGCTGCACGTGTCGCACGAGATCGTGCGCGGAATGCTCAGCGAAATCTCTTTGCCGAACACCGCGTCCATGAACTCGAGCTGCAGGTCGTAACGGAGATCGTTGCCGCGCGCCGGACGCGTGCCTTTGCGGCCGCGCGCGCCGAAGAAGTCGCCGAACCCGAACAGGTCGCCGAGGATGTCGCCGAAGTCGGCGAACTGATTCGGATCGAAGCCGCCCATGCCGGACATCCCCTGATGTCCGTAACGGTCGTAGCGGCCGCGTTTTTCTTCATCGGAAAGGACGCCGTACGCTTCCGCGGCTTCCTTGAATTTCTCTTCCGCCTCGGCGTTGCCGGGGTTTTTGTCGGGGTGGTATTTGATGGCGAGCTTGCGATACGCCTTCTTGATCTCGTCCACCGTCGCGGTGCGCTGCAGGCCGAGCACCTCGTAGTAATCGCGTTTCTCAGTAGTAGCCATTTATGAAGTCGGTTCTGACGTCGACATCGATTTGAGCGGGTTGTAGAGCATGACGCTCGTCAGAATGCGCGAGGCGTTCTGCAGCTCGTAAATCGCGTCGTTGATTGGTTGTTTGTCTTCCGAGGCGACGACTTCGCGCGCCCTGTTGATGATCTTCTGCACGCGCTCGCGATCGCCTTCGCTCAGCAGCTTGCCGAACTCTTTGAAGACCTTGTCGTTGGTGTAGATCATCCCCTCGAGCTTGTTCTGCAGGACGCGCAGCTCGCGGCGCTGCGAGTCGGCGCGCTGATGCGCCGAGGCGTCGCTGATGATGCGGTCGATCTCGTCTTTCGAAAGACCGCCGGCCGGGTTGATCTGCACACCCTGCGACTGGCCGGTGGCCTGATCGCGCGCCGTGACGTTGACGATGCCGTTGGAGTCGATGGCGAACGTGACCTCGATCTGCGGCACGCCGCGCGGTGCGGCCGGGATGCCGACGAGGTCGAACTTGCCGAGAGAGTTGTTCTCGCGCGCGAACTCGCGCTCGCCCTGCAGCACGTGCACCGTCACTTTGTTCTGGTTGTCGGCGACGGTGGTGAAGACGAGCGAGTTCTTGGTCGGGATGGTGGCGTTGCGGTCGATCAGTTTGGTGAAGAGACCGCCGTGCGTCTCGATGCCGAGGGAGAGCGGCGTCACGTCGAGCAGCACCATGTCCTTGATGTCGCCGCGCAGAATGCCGCCCTGAATGGCCGCGCCGACCGCGACCACTTCATCAGGATTGATGTTGCGATTCGGGTCTTTGCCGAAGACCTGCTTGACCGCTTCAATGACGCGGGGCATGCGGGTCTGGCCGCCGACCAGCACGACTTCGTCGACGTCTTTCGCCGTGACTCCGGCCGCACGCAAAGCGTCATTGACCGGACCGATCGTCTTCTGCACGAGGTCCTCGACGAGGCGTTCGAGCTCTCTGCGCGTGAGGATGGTGTTGAGGTGCTTGGGCCCCGAGGCGTCGGCGGAGATGAACGGCAGCGTGACGCGCGATTCCTGTTCGATCGAGAGCTCGCACTTGGCGCGCTCAGCCGCTTCTTTGAGCCGCTGCAAGGCCATGCGGTCTTCGCGGAGATCGATGCCGGTGTCGCGCTGGAAGGTCTCGATGAGCCAGTCCATCACGCGCTTGTCGAAGTCTTCACCGCCGAGGTACGTGTCGCCCGAGGTGGAGAGCACTTCGAACAGGCCGTCCTCGAGCTTGAGAATCGAGACGTCGAACGTGCCGCCGCCGAGGTCGTACACCGCGATGACCTGGTTCTGCCGGTTCTCGAGGCCGTATGCGAGC
Source organism: Thermoanaerobaculia bacterium (assembly GCA_036388835.1). Taxonomy (GTDB): domain Bacteria; phylum Acidobacteriota; class Thermoanaerobaculia; order Gp7-AA8; family Gp7-AA8; genus QHVT01. Next base: position 2,257 of record DASVRB010000378.1, read on the forward strand.
GCGGCCGCGGTCGGCTCGTTGATGATGCGCAGCACTTCCAGTCCGGCGATCTTGCCGGCGTCGCGCGTGGCCTGCCGCTGCGAATCATTGAAGTACGCCGGCACGGTGATGATGGCCTCGGAGATCTCTTCGCCGAGGTAGTCCTGCGCGAACGCCTTGATCTCCATCAGCACGAATGCGGAGATCTCTTCCGACGAATATTCGCGGTCGCGGATCTTCACCTTCACGTCGCCGTTCGACGCCGAGACGATGTTGTACGGCAGGACCGTTTTCGCGTGCGCCACTTCATCGGATTCGAACTTGCGGCCGATCAGGCGCTTGATCGCGAACACCGTGTTGAACGGGTTCGTGATCGCCTGGCGCTTGGCGATCTGACCGACCAGCCGCTCGCTGTCTTCGGTGAAGCCGATCACGGAAGGCGTGGTGCGGCTGCCTTCGCGATTCGAGATCACCTGCGGCGTCGTCACGTCGACGACGGCGACACACGAGTTGGTCGTGCCGAGATCGATTCCGATGATTTTTGGCATTCGGTGATTGTCAGACTACTACGCGGTGCGATCCGGCCCGCCGACCGCCACTTTGACGAGCGCCGGCCGCAGCAGCCGGTCGTGCAGGAAGAAGCCTTTCTGCAGCACCGCGACCACGGTGTGAGAGGGAACCGAGTCGTCTTCTTCGCGAACGACCGCTTCGTGAATGTTCGGATCGAAGTGCACGCCCGACTCGTCGATCGCTTTGAGGCCGTGGCGCTGCAGCACTTCGAAAAGCTGTTTGTAGATGAGGAGGACGCCTTTGTGAAACTCGTCCCCTTCTGCGGCGTGGTCGAGCGCGCGGTCGAAGTTGTCGAGCACCGGAAGGATGTCCTTCATGGCACCCGCAAGTGCATAGCGGAAGAAATCCGCCTTCTCGCGCTCGGTCCGCTTCCGCAGGTTGTCGAAGTCGGCAAGCGTGCGGAGATAACGGTCTTTGAGCTGCTGGTTCTCGTCGCGCAGCGCCGCGTCGGTGACCGGTGGTGCGGCGCTCAGACCAGACGCGGACGGAGCATCGTCGTCGCTGACCGCCTCTTCCGCTTCTTCCGCCGTTTCGCGCATCTCGCGCTCGATCTCTTCGACCGAGCCGCCGGTGTCTTCGATGATGTAGGTGCCGTCGTCGTCCATGGCACCGGCGCCACCAGGATTCTTTTCGTCCATTAGCTGCCGTGCTCCTCTTCTTCTTCGATCTTGCGGCTGAGAGCGCGGCTCAGGTAGTCGACCAGCGGCGCCATGCGGGCGTACTCCATACGCATGGGGCCAATGATGCCGACCATGCCGAGCGGCGCAGACGTCGAGCCGTAACGCCGCGCGACGATACTGAAGTTGTGCACCTGTGTGAAGTCGCTCTCCGATCCAATCAGGATCTGCAGCCCTTCTTCACTAAGGCAGGTCTCCAGGATGTCGACCAGTTTCTCTTTCTCCTGCAGCGCGAGAAATGTCTTGCGCAGTGAGGCGGCGTCGGAGAACTCCGGTTTGTTGAGAATCGACGCGGCCCCTTCGACGTAGAGCTCGTGCTCGAACGGCGCCACGTCGTTGACCGCCTCGATGCCGAGGGAGATCGTCTTCTGCATCAGTTGGTCGTGATACGCGCGCTCCTGCTCGGTCATCCGGATGAGGCGGCGGCGAATCATCTCCAGCGTGGAGCCGGCGAACTCGATGGTGATGAAGCGGCTGATCTTCTCGAGCTCATCGCGCGTGAAGACGAAGCGCGTGTCGATGATCTTGTTCACCACCACGCCGTTCACGCCGACGATCACGCACTGAATTTTCGTGTCGCCGATCAGGATGAAATCCATCGACCGTATGGCGAACTGCAGCAGCGTCGGCATGAACACGACGCCGACCTGATCGCTCATCTTCGACAGCAGGCTGCCGGCCTGGTGCAGCACATGGTCGATCTCGCTGGCAGCGCCGACTTCCTTCTCGATCGTCTCCCGCTCCCGCAGCGAGAGCGCGCGCGACGTCATCAGGTGATTGATGAAGAAGCGGTAGCCGCGGTCGGTCGGGATGCGGCCCGCCGAGGTGTGCGGCTGCTGCAGCAGGCCCTGATCCTCGAGGTCGGCCATGACGTTGCGGAGACTGGCCGGCGAAAGCTGAAACTTCCCGCATTTCGCAAGCGTGCGCGAGCCGATCGGCTCGCCGCTGTCGATGTGCTGGAGCACGATCTCGCGCAGCACCTCGCGGGCGCGCGGATCGAGATCGCTTTCGTGAAGATCGTGTTTGAGGGCCATCAGTCTCGCTGGCACTCACGCGCGGAGAGTGCCAGGCAGACTGTAGGAACAGGGAGAGGCAGTGTCAATATGTCCGCGCGGGACGATTACTTCACGCGGACCGCTTTTCCACCGTCAATGGCGCGCGCGACGAGGTCTTCGAAGCGGTCTTCGGCGCGATCGGCCTCTTTCTCGACGACCTCGGTGACGCGCTCGAGCTCACGCTCCACGCTCTCCATCCGCTTCTCGACCGCGCTCATCTCTTTCTCGATGACGTGCATCTTTCGCTGAAATGACGCCCGGGTGGCCTCGGAAAGGTCGCCGTCTTCGAAGCGGTCGGTGAGGTCTTCGAGCTGCTCGCTCAGCCGTTCGAGCTCATCGGTATGCGGCTGCAGGCGTTTCTCGATCACGCGGACCGGCTCCTCGATCTCGTGCAGCTTCTTGAACGCCGTCCGCACTTCCGCGAGCACGGCGGCGTCCTTGACGACGTACTGGCGGTCGCCCTGTTTCACCCAGATGAACTCGTTTCCGTACCGCTTCGACAGGCTCGTGATGTCGCCGAGACTTCCGCGCATCTTCGAGATGCTCGAGCCGTCCGGCCGTTTGTAAAGGTAGCTGTCGAAACGCTCGGCGGCGGAGGCAAACGTGGCTGAAACGAGAAGGACGAGAACGGGGAGCAATCGAGTGCGCATGCTGGACATACGGAGAACCTTCGCCGAGGTTAGTATCGAGTGACGATGCGCCGCCTTCTTCTCATCCTTCCATTGGTCGCGCTGCCGGCGTCGGCAGTGACGGTCGATCGCATCGCCGCGGTGATCGACCGGCAGGTGTTGACGGTCAGCGAGATCACGCAGCTCGTGACGATTCGCTTCTTTCCGCGCACGGCGGAGAGCGAGGACGATCATCGACGCGACGTGCTCGACGCGCTGATCGCGCAGGCGCTGCGCTTCCGCGACGTGGAGCGTTTCGGCGCGCAGGACATTCCGGTCGACACGATCGAGGCGCGCCTGCTCGAGATCCAGCGCCGCTTCCCCTCGGAGGCGGAGTTCACCGCCGCGATCGCACGCGCGGAGCTGACGCTGGATGAAGTGCGCGCGCTGGTGAAGCGCCAACTGCAGGTCGAGGCCTACATCCAGGAGCGTTTCGCGCCGCTGGTCTTCATCTCGAACGAAGACGTCGCCGAGTACTACCGCGGCCCGTGGACGACGCAGCGCCGCGAACGCGGCCTCGCCATCCCGCCGCTCGAAACCGTCCGCGAAGAAGTCCGCACCGCCGTCCGCGCCTCCCGCCTCCAGGAAGAAATCGGCAACTGGACGGGGCAGTTGCGCGCGAGGGCGAATGTGGATGTGTATGCGTGGAGGTGAGGACGTTGTCAGTTGTCGGTTGTCGGTTGTCGGTTATCGGTTGTCGGTTATCGGTTGTCAGCGACTGCTCGTCCGGCGAAGCGGCGCAGACAACTGACAACTGACAACTGACAACCGATCACAACTGACAACATCAGCCCTCCCCCACCATCTCCAAAAACCCCTCCTCACTCAACACCTCCACCCCCAGCGCCCTCGCTTTTTCCAGCTTCGAGCCGGCCGCTTCGCCGGCGACGAGGTAGCTCGTTTTTGAGGAGACGGAGCTGCCGGGTTTGCCGCCTTCGCGCTCGATGAGTTTGTGGATTTCGTCGCGGGAGTAGCGGGTGAGGGTGCCGGTGACGACGACGGTTTTGCCGGCGAGTTTGTTGCCGGTGGCGCTGACGATGTGGGTTGGTGCGACGCCGAGGCGCGTCATTCTCTCCAGGCGCTCGCGGTTTGCGGGAATCGAGAAGTAGAAGGTGATGGCTTCCGCGACTTTGGGGCCGATTTCATGGATCCCGACGAGCTCCTCGGTGGTCGCGTTCATGAGCGCATCGAGCGATTGAAAGTGCTCGGCGAGGATCTTCGCGGCGCGCTCGCCGACCATGCGGATGCCGAGGCCGAAGATGAGCCGCGATAGTTCGTTTTTCTTCGAGTTTTCGATCTGTTCGATGAGCTTCTTCGCCGATTTCTCGCCTTTGCGCTCGAGGTTGGCGACCTGCTCCTCGGTGAGCTCGTAGATCGACGAGTAGTCGCGGATCAGGTTCGCGTCGAGCAGTGCCTGCACCGTCTGCCAGCCGAGGCCTTCGATGTCCATCGCCTTGCGCGAGGCAAAGTGCGTGATCGCCTGCAGCACGATCGCGGGGCAGCCCTGATTGATGCAGCGGATGGCCACTTCATCTTCGAATTTGTGCAGCGGCTGCGCGCAGACGGGACAGGCGGTCGGCACTTCGAACAACACTGCGCCGGCAGGCCGCTGCTCGACGATGACGTTGACGACTTTCGGAATGATGTCGCCGCCCTTTTCGACCACGATCGTGTCGCCGATGCGGACGTCTTTGCGCGCGAGCTCTTCGAAGTTGTGCAGCGAGGCATTGACGACTTTCGTGCCGCCGATGCGCACCGGATCGAACTCCGCGACCGGCGTGACGCTGCCGGTGCGGCCGACATAGAGGTTGATGTTGCGCACGATCGTTTGCGCCGCTTCGGGCGGGTATTTGAAGGCGACCACCCAGCGCGGCGCTTTCGACGTCGCGCCGAGCTCGTGCTGCTCTTCGCGGCGATTCACTTTCACCACGATCCCGTCGATCTCGAAGTCGAGATCGTGGCGGTGCTCGCGCCAGTGCTCGATGAACTCCTGCACTTCTTCGAGCGAGCTGCAGACGCGGCGATGCGGATTGGTCGGGATGCCGAGGCGGTCGAGCAGTTCGTACGCTTCCGACTGCGACGCCGCCTGGCGGCCGCCGATCGTGACCACGTGGTACATGTACGCGCTGAGCCGCTTCTTCGCGACGAGCTTCGGATCCTTCTGCCGCACCGCTCCCGCCGCGGCGTTGCGCGGATTCGCGAGCGGCTCGTGTCCCGCCTCTTCGATCTCTTCGTTGAGCTTCGCGAAGTCGCGTTTGTTGATGTAGATCTCGCCGCGCACCTCGAGCGTCACGTTTTCATTGAGCCGCAGCGGCAGCGCGCGGACGGTGCGGACGTTCGGTGTGACGTCGTCGCCGCGAACGCCATCGCCGCGCGTGGCCGCCTGCACCAGCGCGCCGTTCTCGTATTTGAGCGCGATGGAGACGCCGTCGATCTTCAGCTCCGCCTCGTATTCGACCTGCTCGGTGCCAAGGCCACGCAGGACGCGCTCATGCCATTCGCGCAGCTCCTCGGCGGAGTACGCATTCTCGATCGAGAGCATCGGCGGGTCGTGGACGACGGTCGGAAAGTTGTCGATGAGCGCGCCGCCGACACGCCGCGTCGGCGAGTTCGGATCGTCGAATTCAGGATGGGCGCGCTCGAGCTCTTCGAGCCGCCGCATCATCTGATCGAACTCGAAATCGCCGATCTCCGGCGTCCCCTCGTAATAAAGACGGTTGTGGCGCTCGAGCTCTTTGCGGAGCTTCTCGATCTCGGATTTGGGCTTCATCGCGCGCGGATTTTAGTGGAGCGGCGGGCTTTATCCCGCCGAC
>DASVRB010000379.1:0-12328 GCA_036388835.1 Thermoanaerobaculia bacterium
AACAGATTCCGCGCAATGACCACCCGCTGAATCTCCGAGGTTCCTTCGCCGATCGTGCAGAGCTTCACGTCGCGGTAGTACTTTTCGGCGGGGAACTCTTTGATGAAGCCGTAGCCGCCGAAGATCTGCACGCCTTTTTCGGTCGCACGCACGGCGACCTCGGAGGCATACAGCTTCGCCATCGCGGAGAACTGCGTGACCCGCTCGCCTGCGTCCTTGACCGTGGCGGCGCGGTGCGTGAGCAGACGCGCGGCTTCGATCTCGGTGGCCATGTCGGCGAGCATGAACTGGATCGCCTGGAACGACGCGATCGGCTGGCCGAACGCGTGACGCTGTTTCGCGTAATCGCGTGCGGCCTCGTACGCGCCGCGGGCGATGCCGATGGCGAGTGCCGCGATGGAGATGCGGCCGCCGTCGAGGATCTTCATCGCGTCGATGAAGCCGTAACCGATCTTGCCGAGGATGTTCTCCTCCGGCACGCGGCAGTCTTCCATCACCAGCTCCGCGGTGTCGGAAACGCGCATGCCGAGCTTGTTCTCTTTCTTGCCGGCGCGGATGCCTTTGCGATCCATCTCCACCGCGAACGCGGTAATGCCGTGCTTCTGATCGTTGCGATCGGTGACCGCGAGCACGACCGAGATGTCGGCGTAAGTCGCGTTGGTGATGAAGTTCTTGGTGCCGTTCAGCACCCACTCGTTGCCATCTTTCACCGCGGTCGTGACCATGCCCGACGCGTCGCTGCCCGAGCCCGGCTCGGTGAGACCCCACGCGCCGATCCACTCGCCGCTGGTGAGCTTCGGCAGCCACTTCTTCCGCTGCTCTTCATTGCCCGCGAGATAGATGTGGCCGGTGCCGAGGGAGTTGTGCGCGGCGACGCTCAGCGCGAAACCGCTGTCGATGACGCCGAGCTCTTCGATGATGTTCGAGTAGTCGATGTACGACAAGCCGGCGCCGCCGTACTCCTCCGGGATGGTGACGCCGAGCATGCCGAGGCCGCCCGCGCGCTTGAAGGTGTCGACGGGGAAATGCTGCGCCTCGTCCCACTCCATGAGGTGCGGCTTGATCTCGCTCAACGCGAAATCGCGCACCATCTGCTGGATCTGCAACTGCTCATCGGTCAGACGGAAGTCCATCTACAAACGCTCCATGGTTGGATTGGCTTCAGGTGTGGGGCAGGGCGTGAGGCGCCGCGCGTGCCGGATCCACTTCGTCAGGCCAGGGGGCGCATTCTAGCGTGCTGGCAGTAATGCTGCCACTAACGTCTGCGATCCGTAACGGAGAGGGGTTTGACTTCGCCGCACGCCGCTCCGATAGTACGCGAATGCTGAACATGTATCGTTCCGCCGCGCTGCTCATCCTGATGCCGCTCGCTCTCCTCGGCTGCGGAGGCGATGACGGACCGACCGCACCGCCGGCGAACATCTGCGCCCAGAACTGGGCCGGGTCGCGCACGTTCGTCATCCGCGGCGGATGCGAAGGTGTGGCATTCGGCGATGAACCGGGCGGCGGAGTTGCCACGTTCAACAGCTGCACGCTGAATCTCGACGTCACTCCGAAGGCGGAGAAGAACCGCGGCGGAACCTGGATGCTCTCGGCAAACCTGCAGGCCGGCACGGCCACGGTGGTGCGGACGAACGGCACCTGCCCCGGCACCGAGAGCGGCGAGCTCCGCTTCACCAACGCCTCCATCACCACCAGTCTGCGCGCGGCGGCGAACCCGGCGTGCGATTGTCGCCTCTCCTATACGATCAGCATTGCGCGCCCTCTATGAACCGTTTCGGAACCCTTTTCCTGATCCTCCTCCTGCCGGCGGTCGCGCTGGCGCAAACCACCGCAGCAAAATCGCCCGCGAAGCCGACCGGCTTCCGCGCGGAGTTCCTCGCGAACCTCGCCGACACCGAGGACAAGATCGTGTCGCTCGCGAACTCGACGCCTGCTGAGAAGTTCTCGTGGCGCCCCGGCTCCGACATCCGCTCGATCAGCGAGGTGTACATGCACATCGCCGGCGGCAACTACTTCCTCTCGACGTTCGTCGGCGCCGATGCACCGAAACGAAACGGGGATCTCGAGAAGACGGTGACGCGCAAAGCGGAGGTGATCGCGGAGCTGCGCCGTTCGTTCGATCACCTGCGCGCCGCCGCGATGAACTCGGGCGACCTGGAAGCAAAGGTGAAGATGTTCGGCACGACCACCACCCGCCGCGGTGTGCTCGTGACGATGCTCAATCACCTCCACGAACACCTCGGCCAATCGATCGCCTACGCGCGCATGAACGGCGTCGCGCCGCCGTGGTCGCACTAGCCGAAATTGAAAATTGAAAATTGCGAATTGAAAAATCGGCACGGCCGGCAACCGCCCGTCTGCCACTCAGATCTTTCAATTTTCAATTTTCAATTTTCAATTCGACTCTGCCGCCGAGCGGCCGCTAAGACCGCCCGCCGCGCCTGTACCTGCGCAGGTACCCCGGCACTTCCCCACCCACCCCCTCATCCGCCACCGGCTCGCCGGGCATGAGCGTGAGCGGCAGCACTCCGGCCCATACCGGGAGCGCGTAATCCTCTTCATCATCGACGGGGCCGCCGGTGCGGATTTTCGCGGAGGCTTCGGTGATCGGGAGGGCGAGGACACTTGTCGCGCGGAGCTCGATTTCATTCGGGCCGCGGACCTCGGCGGAGCGGCCGGCGACGACGTGCTCGACGAGCGCTTCGAGCGCGCGCACTTTTTCGGCGTCATCCGTCACCTCGGACGCGGTGCCGAGGACGACGACGGACCGGTAGTTCATCGAGTGATGAAACGCGGAGCGCGCGAGGACGAGGCCGTCGAGCAGCGTCACGGTGACGCAGACCTCGATCCCCTTCTTCATCGACCGCAGCATCCGGCTGCCGGCGGAGCCGTGGATGTAGAGCGTGTCGCCGTCGCGCCAGTGAATGGTCGGGATCACCATCGGCGCGTCCTCGACGACGAAGCCGACGTGGCAGATCAGCGCTTCGTCGAGGATCGCGTTGATCGTGGCGCGGTCGTACTCGCCGCGCTTCGGCAGACGGCGCACGCGCGTGCGCTCGGTGAGGAGGGAGTCGTTGCTGTTCGAGTCGCTCATGGCGTGATCCGATCCTCCGGCAGCAGCCACCAGGCGTGCGGCATGTGCTGAAAACCGACGTGTCCGTAGTACTCGCGTGCGGCAGGTGCGGCGAGGAGCAGGACTTTCGCCTGCGGTGCCGCGGCCTGGGTGCGGCGCATCAGCTCTTTGCCGATGCCCTGGCGCTGATACGTGTCGCGCACGGCGAGGTCGGCGAGATAGGTGGTCCAGACCCAGTCGGTGATCGAACGGGAGATGCCGACCAGCAGCTCGCCGTCCCACGCCGTGATGGTGAGGTTCGCGTTGCGCAGCATGGCCGCGAAGCGCTCGCGGTCGTCGACCGGCCGCCGCTCGCCGAGGGTGGAGGCGACGTAGAGCTCGTGCGCGAGGTCGACATCGAGATCGGGGGTGACCTTGTATTCGATCATTGTGTGCTAGTACACTTCCTTTTGCGTGATAGTACAAAAGTACATCGTGGGCGGCACCTCCGTCAACATCGCCGAGTCGGTCGAGAGCGCCGTCTCCAGCGGCCGCATCGCGGCCGGTTCGATGCTGCCGCCGGTGCGCGGCCTCGCCGCACAGTTGCAGGTCAGTCCGGCCACCGTCGCCGCGGCGTACCGGCTGCTCAAAGAGCGCGGCGTGGTCGTGCCGGACGGACGGCGCGGAACGCGCGTGCGCTCGGCGCCGCCGCTCGCCGTTCCGTCCGACGTGGCGCTGCCGGAAGGGGTGCGCGACCTCTCGGCCGGCAATCCCGATCCGGAGCTGCTCCCTCGCCTTCCGCGGATCGATCTCGAACAGCGGCTGTACGGCGATGAGGTGAACGATCCGGAGCTGCTCGAGCTCGCGCGCGAACAGTTCCGCGGCGATGGCATCGACGCGTCGCACGTGGCGATCGTGAGCGGCGCGCTCGACGGCATCGAGCGCGTGCTGCGCGAGCATCTGCGCGCGGGCGATCGGGTGGCGGTCGAGGATCCCTCCTTTACCGGCGTGCTCGATCTGCTGAACGCGCTGTCGCTCGTGGCGGTGCCGGTGCCGATGGACGACGCCGGGTTGTTGCCGAACGAACTGAAGAAAGCGATCCGCTCGTGCGAGGCGGTGATCATCACGCCGCGCGCGCAGAATCCGACCGGCGCCGCGCTCACGCCGCGTCGCGCGCGCGAGCTGCGCGCGGTGCTCGCAGCGAGGCCGAACGTGGTGGTGATCGAAGACGATCACGCCGGTCCCGCCGCCGGCGCCGATTACGTGTCGGTGCTGGACAAGAGCCGCACGAAATGGGCGGTGGTGCGCTCGGTCTCGAAGTGGCTCGGCCCCGATTTGCGCGTGGCGGTGCTGGCGTGCGACGCACGGACGCATTCGCGCGTGCAGGGTCGTCAAACGCTCGGCGTACGCTGGGTGAGTCACATCCTGCAGCGGATCGTGGTCGGCATCTGGCGCGACCGCGTCACGCAGCGCGCCGGCCGCGTCTACACCGAACGCCGCGACGCACTGCTGCACGCGCTATCCGAGCGCGGCATCGCCGCACACGGCGCGTCAGGACTCAACGTCTGGATCCCGGTGCCGGAGGAAAGCGCGACCGTCCAGGCCCTCGTGCAACGCGGCTGGGCGGTGAAAGCAGGAGAGCGCTACCGCATCGCGTCCCCTCCCGCCATCCGCGTAACCATCGCCACCCTCGAGCCGCGCGACGCGGTGCAGTTCGCGAACGATCTGGCGGATGTGATGCGCCCGCGTTCCAGCGGCGTTTGATGTGGAGTGCGGCGACGCAAGTCGCCGCTTTTGCTCCGAACAACATGCGTGTCGCGCTCGGAGTGAAAGCGGCGACTGGCGTCGCCGCACTCCAAACTAGCTGAGCACGCCGATCGAGATCGAGAGCGAGTCTTCGCGCGCTTTGGCCACGTGCCACCAGCCGCGCGGAATGTAGAGACAATCGCCGGCAATCAGCGTCGTGCCGACGGTCGGCGTGGTCTCGCGCTCGTACTGCATGTCTTTCGGCATCGTCGCGAGTGTGGGACGCGGGTTGATCGTGTTCTCGCGCAGAAAGTAGTCCTTCGTGCCGGCGGTCTGCACGATGAAGACATCCTCGACGTCGTAGTGCCAGCTGAACGAGTGAAAGTCGCCGGGCGTGGCATAGACCTGCACGACGACACTTCCCGGCAGCTCGCGACCGAACGCATCGGCGACCGCGCGCAGGCCGGGATCGTGTTGTTCGCAGTGGCGCAGCACCACGGAGTAGCCGTCGCGAAACAGCGCCTGCACTTCTTCGAACGTCGACGGCGTCTCATCGCGGCGCAGTTTGCTGTTGCGGACGAGCAGCATGTCGGCGCGCGCGGCGACCAGACGCGCGACCGTGTTCCAGTCGAGCAGCGGCGCGATCGCGCGGCCGAGTTTCGGCTGCGCGATCGGCGCGCGCTGAAAGTGCTCGCGCAGGAACGTTTCGCGCGTCATCGCGCCGAGCCAGTTCGCGATCACGACTCGGCCGTGGCCAGCTCGCGCTGCCGCGTGAACATCCCCGGCTCGTAGGCGGTGATGGTGCCGGTGAACGCCGAGGCCGCGACCGTCAGCGGTGAGGCCAGCCACAACTTGCCGGGGCCGCTGCGGCCTTTGTAGTTGCGGTTGATCGCGCTCACCGTCACCTGCTCGCCGATGTCCGACACGCCGGGACCGCAGCCGATGCACGCGCCGCAGCCGGGATTCAGCACCGTCGCGCCGGCGCGGTGGAACGTCTCCAAGAGGCCGTTCTCGCGCGCGAACTGCTCGACTGCCTGCGAGCCGAATTGAATGAAGAACTGCACGCCTTCTTTCACGCGCAGCCCCGCGTCGACCGCCTCTTTCGCCACCTGGTGATAGAAGAGAAAGTCGTCGATCTTGCCGGCCGTGCAGGAGCCGCCGTACGCGATGTCGACCTTCACGTCGCCGATCTCCTCGACGAACGCGCCGTTGGTCGGATCGGAGGCGATGCCGTGATCGGGGTCGCCCGGATGCGCCACCATCGGCTGGATTTCCGACAGCTCGATGACGTGCACGCCGCCGGCGTACTGCGCATCGGGATCGGGCGAGACCGCACGCGCGCGCAGCGCTTCGATGTCGACATTCGGGCGCATCGACGCGATCCATTCGAACGTCTTCTCGTCCGCCTCCACGATTGCCGTGCGCGCCGCGCACTCGGTGGCCATGTTCGCGAGCGTGGCGCGCTCGTCGAGCGAGAGCGTGCGCAGTCCCGGTCCGGTGAACTCCATGATCCGGTCGAGGGTCATCTGCGGCTTCGCGTAGTTGAGGAGGATGTAGAGCATCACGTCTTTCGCCGTGACGTTCGGCTGCAGCTCGCCGGTGAGCTCGAAGCGGATCGACTCCGATACTTCCACCGTCGTGAAGCCGGAGTGTGCGAGGTTCGCGTACTCCGTCGCGCCGACGCCCCACGCCAGCGCGTTGTTCACGCCGCCCATGCAGGTGTGGCTGTCGGTAGCCTGAATGAAGTCGCCCGGATCGATGATGAACTCTCGCGCGACCTCGTGGCAGATGCCGGGCGATACGTTGTCTTTCGCCGAAAAGTCGCGGCACGAAGTGTGGCGCTGATAGTCGCGCTGCATCTCGCGCAGCGTTTCGATCTTCGGCATGAACGGCCGCATCTTCGCCACTTCATCGGCGTAGATGAGGTGATCCTCGAACACCGCGAACTTCTGCGGGTTCGTGATCTCGTACGTGTCGCCGTACTCCTGCCCGAGGAAGTAATGGACCTGCGCGGTCGTGAACTCGTGCGTGTAGCCGCCGTCGACGTCGACCACCACCGCATCGCCCGGTTTCACGTAGCGCGCGTCATCGGCAACGCCGCGCATGTGACGCGCGAGGATCTTCTCGCCCATGGTCATCGGACGCGGCGCGTTCCGCGGCACCGGCAGTTCGGCTTCGCCGCGCTCGACCGCTTTCGAAAAAGGGAAGAGCCCGCCCCATTCGATGATCAGTTTGGTGATCGGATCGTATTTGCTCGAGAACTCGGAGAGCGGCACGCCCTCGCCTGCCTGCAGACGGACGAGCATGTCGTGATCGCCCATCAGCAGGCCTTGATTGATGTTGTTGCCGGCGTGGATCGGCGCGAACGAGACGGCGATGGCGATCCGGATTCCGCTGAACACTTCGCATTGCGTGGCCGTTTCGCGCGAGCTGCCGACGCCTTTGCGGTAGCCGGAGACGATCACTTCGAAGTTGCCGTTGCGCAGCGCGTCGGGCGGAAAGAGTCGCTCGCCGTTGACGATGAGCCCGGCGTACGCGTTGCGGGCGATGTCTTCCGGTTTGTAATCGAAGCAGACCCACGCCGGCGTCATCGCGTCGGTGTTGATGTCGTCGAGGAGGTCCTCGACGCGCAGGTCTTTCATCTGGAGATCGAGCTCGCCAGTGAGCTGTTTGCGGATGAGCTCGGGATCTTTGGTGAGGAACAGGACACGCTTACCGGGCGTAAGCGTCACGACTTCAGGTGGTTTCATCGAGCCTCTTCAACAATGCGGCGTGGACCGGGATTCTACGCTGAGCGTTTATGCATGGGGATGACCAGTGCCTCGGTTCCTCGGCGCTTCCGCGCCTGTGCCTCGGTTCCTCGGTTCCTCGGAGTTCCTCGGTTCCTCGGAGTTCCTCGGAGTTCCTCGGAGGGACTGCAGCACATCCACTCCGAGGAACAGGCGCGCAAGCGCCGAGGAACCGAGGAACAGGCGCGCAGCGCCGAGGAACCGGAACACCAACGCCCCGTCCGCATGACACTGCCGGCGAACCCGCGTATGGTGGACCGACTTTGAACGCCCACAGCAATCCTTCCGTGCCGATGAAGATCACGATCGAAGACCGCGGGAGCGGACTTCGTCAGCGGCTGCAGGAGCGGCTGAATCGCGCCGCCGACCTTCGTTGTACCGAGCACGGCCAGAGCATCGTCGCCGTCTCGATTCATGCGCGAGAGAACGGCTGGTTCGACGCCAACTGGACCACCTGCTGCGACACACTCGAACAGCAGGCGGTGGCAATCGTGAAAGAACGCTGCTGATTTGGAGTGCGGCGACGCTAGTCGCCGCTTTCACTCCTGACCGCAGGAAAAGCGGCGACTGGCGTCGCCGCACTCCAAACTACGTCGCGGCTACGACCGGCAGCGTGAACGAGAACGTGCTGCCGGCGCCCGGCGTGCTCTCGACGCCGATGCGTCCGCCGTGGGCTTCGACGGCGAGTTTGCAGAACGCGAGGCCGAGGCCGGTGCCGACGCGGTGGCCGGCATCGACCTGGCCGAATTTCTCGAAGATTTTTTCGAACGCTTCGGCCGGGATGCCGGGACCGGTGTCGCGAATGGCGAAGCGGATATGCCCGGCGTCCGGTTGCGAGGCGGCGATGGTGACGGTTCCGGCGCGCGTGAATTTGATGGCGTTCGCGATCAGGTTCACGAGCGTGCGGCTCAACTTGTTCTCGTCGCCTGCGAACAACGGCAGCTCCGGCGCGACCTCGCTCACGAGCTCCGTCTGTTCGAGCTCGGCGATCGAACAGACCTGCTCGATTGCCCCTTCGATCAACGTCGCCGCCGATAATTGCGTGTAGCGCGGGCGCTCGCTGCCCGACTCCATCTTCTCGACGTCGAGCAGGTCGTTGATCATGCCGAGGAGCGTCGTGCCGCCGGTCGATGCAATCGAGACCATCTCGCGTTGCGTCTCGGTGAGCGTGCCGTGCTTCCCCAGGAGACTGATGCCGACGATGACCGCGGTCAGCGGCGTGCGGAGGTCGTGCACGATCATGTTGCGCATATCGTCGCGGATCTTTTCGAGCTCCTGCAGTCGCTGATAGTTCTGCTGCAACTGCGCGTAGAGCACCGACTCGCGATCGTGGCCGCGCTTCTTTTCGAGCGACGCGCCGATGCGTGCTTTGAGCAGCGTCGGATCGAACGGTTTCGCGAGGTAATCGTCCGCCCCCGCCTCGATGCAGCGGACCACCGACTGCACTTCATCGATCGCCGAGATCATGATGACCGGCACGTGCCGCAGCGCCTCGTCCTTCTTGATCCGGCCGAGCACTTCGTAGCCGTCCATGTCCGGCATCATGATGTCGAGCAGCACGACGTCGAACGCGACGTCGCGCATCAGCTCGAGCGCGTCGATGCCGTTGCTCGCGCTCTGCACGCGATGCCCTTGCCGCTCCAGCCGCCGCGTCAGCACGTCGCGATTGGCCTCGTCATCATCGACGACCAGCAGCAGGCCCGGCGCCGCTGCAGCAGCGTGGCGCGCCGCCGCACGATTCGGTTCTGAAAGATCGCGGTCGTCGCGCCGGAACCGGGATGGCGACGGCTGCACGGCCACTTCAGCAGTGGTCGTGAAGTTTTCCTCGAGCAGCGCCAGGATGCGCAGCCCGGCGTCGCGCACGCGCAGCAGGTCGGTGACCACCGTGTCGCGGCGCGGCCCGTCGGCCTCCTCGCTCAACATCTCCGAGAAGCCGATGATCTGATTGAGCGGACTGCGCAGGTCGTGCAGCAACTGCGACGTGACGTGCGTCCGCGCAGGCGTTGCGGAGGTGGATGTGGGGCGCACGATCGTGCTCACGTCTTCACCTCCGGTTCGGCATTGCGCAGCAGCAGCGCCTCCATCTTCCCGAGGAGACGCGCCAGTTCGATCGGCTTCGTGTCGTAATCGTCGCAGCCCGCCTCGATCGCCTTGTCGCGATCGCTGGCCATCGCATGCGCGGTGAGCGCGATGACCGGAATGTGCGCGAGCGGCGGGTACGCCTTCAGACGCCGCGTCGCTTCCCAGCCGTCGATGACCGGAAGACTCATGTCCATCAGGATCAGGTCGGGCATGCTCGCGCGCGCCACCGCGAGGCCTTCTTCACCGTCGACCGCCAGCAGCACGTCGTAGCCCTTCCGCTCGAGCCGGCGCGACAGCATGTCGCGATTCAGCTCGTTGTCTTCGACGATCAGAATCGTAGTCATCGACTGGCGCTCTCCGGGTGCTGTACCGACCTGGTCGCGCGGGCAGCGTGGCTGCCGGCGAGCAGGTCGCGCACCTGTGCAAGCAGCGATTCGCGTGAGTCGCCGTGCTTCCGGAGGATCGTCTCCACGTGACCGTTCAGGCGGCGGCGATCGTCGTTGGAAATGTCCTGGGAGGTGACGACCACGATCGGGATGGAGCGCCACTCCGGCCGCCGGCCGACTTCGGCCGCGAATGCGAAGCCGTCCATTTCCGGCATCATCAGGTCGAGGAAGATCAGGCTCGGACGTTCTTTCTCGATGCTGCGCAAAGCCTCGATGCCGTTCTCCGCTTCCGTGACCGTCCACCCTTCTTTCTCGAGCATGGCGCGGGTCAATGCGCGCGCCGACGCGTCGTCATCGATGACCAGCACGGGGCACGGCGGGTGGATGCAGGTGTATTTCTGCAGGATCTGCGAGAGCTGGCGGCGATTGACCGGTTTCGTTGCGTAATCCGAGGCACCGAGTGTGAAGCCGCGCACCGGATCGTCGACCATCGTCAGCATGATCACCGGCACTTCGCGCAGCGCGAGGTCGGCCTTCAGCGCCGCCAGCACCGTCCAGCCGTCCATGTCCGGCATCATCACGTCGAGCGTGATGGCGGCGGGGTGAAGTTTCTGTGCGAGCCGCAATCCGTGCGCGCCGCCGCTGGCCGTGCGCACGGTGTAGCCCTCTTTGCGGAGGTAGCGCTCCATGAGGTCGCGCTGCAGCGGATCGTCGTCGATGACCAGTACGCACGTGCCGGGTGCGATGTCGTCGTTCGCGTCCTCGTCGCGCGCGATCTGCAATGCGCCGGCGGCCGGTTCGACGGCCGACTCCGAACCGGGGTCATTGAGCATCGCCGGGAGCTTGATCGTAAAGACGCTCCCCTCGCCCGGCACACTGTGCACCGCGACGTCGCCGCTCATCATCTGGCAGAAGCGGCGCGTGAGCGCGAGCCCAAGTCCAGTACCTCCGAACCTGCGCGTCGTCGAGGCATCGGCCTGCGTGAACGGCTGGAACAATCGAACGATCTGATCGGCACTGAGGCCGATTCCTGTGTCGGAGACGCGGAAGACGATCCATTCGGTGCCGTCCATCTCCTGGCGCTCCACCGCGACCTCGATCCTCCCGCCGTGCGTGAATTTCGCGGCATTGGAAACGAGATTGAACAATCCCTGCCGCACTTTGCCGAGGTCTCCGCGCATTGTGCCGAGCTCCGGCGCGCAGAGCAGTTCCAGCGTGTTGCCGTTCTTGGCGATCTGCAGCTCGATGGTGGCCGCGACTTCCGAGATCAGCGCCGGAATGTCGAAGGTTTCGAGGCGCAGCTCCATTTTTCCGGCTTCGATTTTCGACAGATCGAGGATGTCGTTGATCAAACCGAGCAAATGCCGCCCGGACGTCGATATTTTTCGCAGGTCTGTATCAAAGTCGGTGAGATTTCGCTCGACCGCTTCTTCCTGCAGCATTTCTGAAAATCCGAGAATTGCATTGAGCGGCGTGCGTAATTCGTGGCTCATGTTGGCCAGAAAGAGGCTCTTGGTGCGATTGGCGGTCTCCGCCGCGTCTTTGGCCTTCGCCACCTCCGCCTCGGCGCGCCGGCGCTCGGTGACGTCTTCCATTGCCAGCACCAGCAGCTCGGCATGATTGCGCTGGCGCAGTTTGCGCGCATTGAGGAGCATGACCCGCCGTCCGATCTGCGGGAAATCGTGCTCCAGCTCGAAGTCGTTGAAGACGGAGCTCATCGGCACGACGTCCTCGAGCAACGTCCGCAATGCCGGAATATCCCACTGGCCATTGCCCAGCTCGTACACCAGCCGATCCTCTGTGTCTTCAGCGACGACGCCGAACGTCTGATAGAACGCGCGATTGGCCGAATGGACGCGCAGACTGGCGTCAAGGATCAGCAGCGGCTCGCGCACTGTGTCGACGACGTCCTGTGCATAGATCTGGATCTGGTCGAGAAGATGTTGCGAGCGTCGTCTGTCGGTGACGTCTTCCATCCCCAGGAGGACATAGTCGGAATGCAGCGTGCGCGCATTGAGCAGCATCACGCGTGGTCCGATTTGAGGGAAATCATGCTCGACGAGGAAGTCATTGAAGACCGCCTGCTGCGGCACGATTTCCTCCAGTAGCGTTCGCAATGACGGCGTTGCCCATTGGCCGTTGCCGAGCTCGTACAGCGGCCGCCCTTCCGTCTCCGCGGCCGATACGCCGAATATCCTGTAAAACGCGCTATTTGCGGCGTGAACTGACAATTCGCGATTGAGGACGACCAGCGGCTCGCGCACTGTGTC
>DASVRB010000380.1:0-3253 GCA_036388835.1 Thermoanaerobaculia bacterium
CGACTGGCGTCGCCGCACTCCAAAAACTAGAACACGTACTTCGGACGCGCGTGCACCGCGTGCAGTGCTTCACTGAGCGCCGGTCCGGGCTGCACGCGAAAGTGGTGATTCACTTTCAGGCGGAGTTGCGGGGCACCGGTCGACGCCGCGAGCTCGGCGGGGAGATCGATGATCGTCACGGTCACCGGGATCTCGCCGGCGTGCTCTTCGAAGATCTCGCGGATCTTCTTCACCGTGTCGTCGCTCATGCGCGGGTACGGCACCTCGAGCGCGATCTCTTTCACCTTCTTCTCGCGAATGCCCTCGAGTTGCACGATCTCGAGCGCGGAGAGCTCCGGCGTGATCGGCGACTCGCTGAATGCCGCCGCATGCGCGGCGAAAGACGTGGCCGGCCCTTCCTCCCCGATCGCCTCGACTGCCAGGTTGAACCCATCGGGATCGTCGAGTGGAGCGGCGGCCGCTTCGGCCGCCGGATCTCTCGAAACGTCAATCGCGGGAGCGGGCGCCGCTCCAGCGCCGCCGAACAGGTCGAAGTTGTTGGTGCGATCGCCGTATTTTTCACGCTCGATCTCTTTCGGATCGCGGTCGTCTTCCGCGTCCTCGAGCCGCAGCTCGTACGCCGAAATGCGGGCGCGCTGTTCGGGATGGCCACCGTATTCGTCGTCGATGTGCTGCGCCGACTGCTCGGCCGACTGCAGCGATGCCGAGCGTCCGGCCTGCTGCCCGCCGGTGTCTTTGACCATCGCGGTGACCAGCACCGCCACGCCATTTTCCAGCCAGCGCATGTACTTCGAATAGAGGTCGGAGAAGCAGACCACCTCGACCGAGCCGGCCTGATCGTCGAGGAAGAATTTGGCCATCATCTTCCCCTCGTTGGGCCCCTTCTTGATCTTCGACTTCTTGATCTGCGAGACGATGCCGCCGATGTTCACCTGCTGATCGACGTACTTCCAGAGCGTCTCGGTGTTCGCGTTCGCGAAGAGGCGCAGCTCGTCGTTGTAGCGGTTGAGCGGATGGCCGGTGATGTAGAAGCCGAGGGTCTCTTTCTCGTAGCGCAGGCGCTCGTCTTCCGGCCATTCCAGCGCTTTGATCGTGGGCGGCGCGGCGCTGGAGCTGCTCTGTTTCGGCGCCGCGGCCGCGAACATGCCGAACAGCGAGTTCTGTCCACGCTCTTTCTCTTCCTTCGAGCGCTGCGCGGAATCGGCGGTGTTGTCGAGCTGCTCGAACAGCGCCCGTCGCGACATGCCGAGAAAGTCGAACGAGCCCGACTTGATCAGCGCTTCGAGCACTTTTTTGTTGCAGGCGCGGAGGTCGACCTCCTCGCAGAAGCCGAGGAGTGACGTGAAGCGGCCGATCTTCTGCCGCGCTTCCAGGACCGACTCCACCGCGCTCTCGCCGACGCCCTTCACTGCGCCGAGGCCGAAGCGGATGTTCGGACCGACCACGGTGAAGAACATGTTCGATTCGTTGACGTCCGGCGGCAGCACCTCGATGCCCATCTGCTTCGCTTCGCCGATGAACTTCACGACCGCATCGGTGCGATCCATTTCGGACGACATCAGCGCGGCCATGAAGTGCCGCGGGTAGTGCACTTTGAGCCAAGCGGTCTGATACGCGACCAGCGCGTACGCGACCGAGTGCGACTTGTTGAAGCCGTAGCGTGCGAACGGCTCGATGTAGTCGAAGATCTCGTTCGCTTTCTTCTTGTCGTAGCCATTCGCGACGGCGCCGGTCTCGAATTTGCCGCGCTCCGCGGCCATGACCGCGGCGTCTTTCTTGCCCATCGCCTTGCGCAGCAGATCGGCCTGCCCGAGGGAGTAGGCCGCGACCTTCTGCGCGATCTGCATGACCTGCTCCTGGTAGACGATGACGCCGTACGTCTCCTCGAGCACTTCCTTCATCGCCGGCACGACGTACTTCACGGCCTTGCCGTTCTTGCGCTTCACGTACTCGTCGACCATGCCGGCATCGAGTGCGCCGGGGCGATAGAGCGCGTTCAATGCAGCGAGGTCTTCGAACTGGGTCGGGCGCGCTTTCCGGAGCAGGTCGACCATGCCGCCGGACTCGAACTGGAACACGCCTTTGGTCCGTCCTTCCTGGAACAGCCGGAAGACCTCGGGGTCGTCGAGCGGGATGGCGTCGATGTCGATGGTCACGCCGTCGACCGACTTCGCCGACTTGATCGCGTCGTCGATCACCGTCAGCGTGCGCAGGCCGAGGAAGTCCATCTTCACGAGGCCCATCTTCTCGACCACGCGCATGTCGAACTGCGTCACGATTTCGTCGCGGTTCGTGCGATACAACGGGACGTAATTCGTGACCGGCTCGGGCGTGATCACGACGCCGGCCGCGTGCATGCCGGCGTGGCGCGAGAGGCCTTCGAGCTTCTCGCCGATCTCGACGATCTTCTTTACTTCTTCATCGTTCTTGATGGCTTCGGCGAGCTGCGGCGAATCTTTTTTCGCGTCGGTGAGCGTGACGCCGGGACCCCCCGGGATCATCTTCGAGATCTTGTCGACGAAGCCGTACTGATGCCCCATCACGCGGCCGACGTCGCGCACGACCGACTTCGCGGCCATGGTCCCGAACGTGATGATCTGCGCGACGTTCTCCGCGCCGTACTTGCCGCGCACGTAGTCGATCACCGCGCCGCGGCGGTTCATGCAGAAGTCGAGGTCGATGTCGGGCATCGAGATGCGCTCGGGATTGAGGAAGCGCTCGAAGAGGAGGTCGTATTCGAGCGGATCGACGTTCGTGATCTCGAGCGCCCACGCCACCACGGAACCGGCCGCGGAACCGCGTCCCGGCCCGACCGGGATGCCGTGATCGCGCGCGTATTTGATGAAGTCCCAGACCACCAGAAAGTAGCCGGGAAATCCCATGTTCTTGATGATGTCGATCTCGCGCTCGAGACGATCCCAGTACTCGCGGACTTCGTGCTTTTTCTGCTTCGCCGCGAAGAGGCCGGCCATGACGTTGAGGCGCTTTTCGAGGCCTTTGCGCGAGACCTCCGCAAAGTAGGAGGCGATGTCGTACTGCGGCGGCACCGGGAACTTCGGGAGGTGGTGTCCTTTGACTTCGAGGGAGAGGTTGATCCGCTCGGCGATCTTGACCGTGTTGTCGGCAGCCTCGGGGTAGTCGGCGAAGACGCGGCGCATCTCCTCCGGACCTTTGACGTAGAAGTCGTCGGAGTAGAACTTCATCCGCTTCTCGTCGCCGAGGGTCTTGCCGGTGCCGATGCAGAGGAGGACCT
>DASVRB010000381.1:0-4021 GCA_036388835.1 Thermoanaerobaculia bacterium
TCCGTCATGGCAGCGGGATCTCGCAGCCCTTCATGCCGCGATGGCGCGGCTGCACATTCGCCGCGGCGTTCGTGCAAGCGCGGAGGAACACGCACGCCGTGCAGTAGCTCTGGCCGAGGCTGCGCGTTCGAAACAATCTGCCGACGTGTATCTGGCGCGGGTGCTCTGCACCGCATTGAGCGATCTCGCCGACATACATGACGCGAGCGGACGTAGTAGCGAAGCGACGTCGTTGCGCGAGCGCGTAATCGCACTTGCGTCATCGGCCACATACGGCCGCGACCCGTCGATCTCCGAATCGCTGGCCCGCGCCTATGTAGCGCTCGGTCGTCCAGGTGAAGCCGCGCCGCTCATCGCGCGCCTTCGCTCCATCGGCTACCGCCATCCCGATTTCGTGGCTCGATGGCGCTCGGCCGCGCCGCCGCCGTAACCCCAAAAACAGCCATTCGCATGAACGGCCGGCCGGGCGCGTCGCCCTGCATCGGGAGAGGTCCGTTCACCAATCAACGCAAGAGAGAGAGAGAGGACAACATGACAGCAACAGCGCCAGTCACAGTGACACAAGCGGTGAGTGAGTCTGAGGCGGACAGGTGGGTCATCATCGAAGTGAATGATTCAGGCGGTGAGGTGGAGCTCTTCTTCTCCCCCCGGACGCTCGTGATTCCCGCCGGCTGGATCGGCAACATCATCTGGTACGTCTTCACGCCGGGCTGGCAACTGAGCGCGGTCGCGAATGAGCCGGCAGTCATCTTCCAGACGGCCGGCTTCAACGGCGTACCGCAGCTCGATCCAACGCGCGCGAACTGCTGGAGCGCCTGCGTGGCCAACGACGCCCCCGGCTCCTTCCACTACGCGGTGACGGTCCATCGGGAAGGGGATCCGACGACCAGGTGCTACTCCACCGATCCCGTCGTGGAGAACGCCCCGCCGCCGCCGACGCCGTAAACGCGCCATTTCAAAAACACAACAAAAGAAAGATCGGAGGTCGTAATGGCTGGTGATATCGGAGTTCACGAACAATTGATTTTTGCAGTAGGGGACGAGGAAACCGTCGCCGACGCGCACGCGGCGCAAACGCGCGTCGTGCATCACTATGGGCCGAGCGTGCGGATCGTCGCGGGGTCGCCCACCGCGGAGGCGACGGAGGCGGAAGCTCCCGCTCCCGCTCCGCCCGAGGGACTCGATCCGATCGGCGCCCTCGGACTCGCTGCATTTCGTCTGCGGCAATCGCCCGAGTACATCGCCGCGAAGCAGAATCGTCCACACGAGGGGAAGCCGTGGAATGAACTGGGCCTGGAGCGGTGCGACCTTCCGCCGGAGCCTCGGCATCTCACGCGCGCGCCGGAGACGGAAGACGGTGCGATGGTGGTGCATGGGACGACGAGCCAACGGATGACGGGCAACATTGCCGTCGGTCTGGTCATCGTCTCCGGCCCCGGCAATCTCGCCTTCAGTGACGCCGAGAAAACGACGGCGATTGCGGAGGCGCAGAACGGACTCTCATTCCTGGCGAACTTCAACCCGGCAGCGAAGATCAGCTGGACGTGGAACATCCGCACGCCGGTCATTACGACGCAGCCACAGACGGGCTCCGGCGTCGATCTCGAGAGGCTCTGGCGCGATCCGGCGATGGTGCAGCTCGGGTACAGCGGCAACTGGCAGGGCGTGGTCGATTACGTCGACTGGCTGAAGCGGCACTACAACACGCAGTGGGCCTTCGTCGCCTATATCACCAAGTATGAGGTCTGGCATTTCGCATACGCGGATCTCGGCGGGCCGCGTTTCGTCATGCACTACCAGAACGGCAATATGGGACCGCACGAAATCGACCGCGTCTTCGCGCACGAGACGGGGCACATCTTCCAGGCACCGGATGAATACGGCAGCGATTGCAGCGGGCAGTGGGGCGTGTTCGAACAGCCGAACGGCAACTGCGGCCCTAACGGCGTCGAATGCATCATGAAATACAACTCCTGGGCGGTCTGTAAATGGACGACGTGGCACTTCGGTTGGCCGTGGCCGGACAGTCTGCCGCTCGGCAACGACACGAGCCCCTTCGCGCCCGCGGCGTGCGTGTTCGACAACAAACTGTTCGCGTTCTGGCGGGCGAACGATGAGTCGAACAGAATCGCCTTCACCTCCTCGAATGACGGATTGACGTGGCCGGCCGGCGCCAGGATCAACGACATCGACCACACGCCGGGTGCGCCGTCGGCGTGTGAGTTCAATGGGTTGCTCTACGTCTTCTTCAAGTCGGCTCATTCGGCGAACTCGCTCTTCTGCACCCGCTCTTCGAACGGGACGTCGTGGCCTGCCGCCGCGACCATCAATCTGATCGACTCGGCTCCGAACGCACCGGCGGCGTGTGCGTTCAACGGCAAGCTCTATCTCTTCTGGAATGCGAACGATCCGTCGAACAGAATCTTCTACAGCGCATCCAGCAGCGGGGAAGCCGGCTCGTGGCCGGCGGGGCAGACCATCAACCCCTTCGACACTTCCCCGGCAGCGCCGACGGCCTGCGTGTTCAAAGGCAAGCTGTACGTCTTCTGGAAGGCGAACGACTCGACGAACAGCATCTCCTACAGTGTCTCGACCGATGGAGTGACCTTCTCGAGAGGTCAGCGAATCAACACGCACGACTATTCGTATTCGCCGTTCCCTCTCGGCGCATGCGTCGTCGCCGATGTTTTCTATCTCTTCTGGCGTGGGGAGAGCTCGAATCACATCTACGTGAGCGCCTCCTCCGACGGCTACACCTGGCCGGCCGGAATGAAGGTCAACCCCGTTGACACCGCCGCTAACGCTGTCGTCGCGGCGGGGTTCAGGGAGAGGCAGTATCTCTTCTTCACCCGCGATCACTCGTCCAATCAGATCCGCTGGACCGTGTGAGTCTGAGCGTCCTGTGGCGGCCCGCGGCCGCCACAGGACCAGCGATCTGCTTGGAGCGGGGGAACTGCGGAGCCTGTGAGGGCTTGGCGCACAACGAGCAGGTCGTCATGAGAGACATGAGATCCGTCGTCGCTGCCGCGTCGTTGTTGCTGCTTGCTGCGGCGGCCACTGTCGATCCGCTGCGCACGTTTCTGTCGTCGCTCTCGCCGGCAATGCGTCAGAAGGCGCTCATGCGCTTCAGCGATGAGGAGCGTTTCGACTGGCATTACGTTCCGCGGTCGCGCGCAGGCCTTCCCCTCGGCGACCTGAACAAAGACCAGACATCGCTGCTTCATTCATTTCTGCGCGCAAACCTCGGCGCCGCCGGATACCGCAAGGCGGCCGGCGTCATCGAGCTCGAACCGATCCTCGGACGGATCGAAGGAAGCCGCTTCCGCGATCCGGCGCGCTACTTCTTTTCGCTGTTCGGTGATCCTGCCGCGCTGCCGTGGGGCTGGCGGTTCGAAGGGCATCACCTCTCGCTCAATGTCACGCACACGCCGCGCGGTACGTCGTACACGCCGATGTTCTTCGGCGCGAACCCTGCGCGCGTGCCGAGCGGTGCGCGCGCCGTCTGGCAGTTGCTGCACGACGAGGAGCACCACGCGCGCGCGTTTCTGCTGTCGCTCAATAATGCGCAGCGCGCGCAGGCGGTCATCAGTGCTCGTGCGCCGGCCGACATCATCACAGGAACGGACCGCGCGCTTCGCCTGCAACGATTCGAAGGCCTCGCCGCCGCGGCGATGACCGAGCGCCAACGACAGGCGCTGCTCGACCTCGTCGCCTTGTACGTCCGCAACGCGCCGCAGCCGGCCGCAGACGCCGAGATCGCAAAGATCCGCCGCGCCGGAATCGAGAAGCTGCACTTCGCGTGGGCAGGCAGCGCGCAGCCGAGGCAGCGTCACTACTACCGCATCCACGGCCCGACGGTAATGATCGAGTACGACAACACCGAGAACAGCGGAAACCACATCCACACTGTCTGGCGAAATCCCCAGGGCGACTTTGGCGACGACCTGCTGGCGCGCCACTATGCCGCGGCACCGCACTAGCTCATTTGGAGTGCGGCGACGCCAGTCGCCGCTTTCACTCG
>DASVRB010000382.1:0-4584 GCA_036388835.1 Thermoanaerobaculia bacterium
ACGCTTATTGATGTAGCGCAGCATGCCGCAGAAGCGGTATTGAGGGGAAACTAACGTCTCCTTTGCGGCGGCGTATCTCCCCAATTACCCGCTTCGACGCGTTCGCGGGTCCCATATTGTCCAAGGCCGTCGCTGCTGGAATGTCGCGTTATTACGTCGTAGACAGGTACTCCTGAGGATCTCTATAGTCACCGGCGGTTCGGTAAGGGTTGGCAGCTCTTCAAGAAGCGGATCTGACGATGTCGCGGGCCTACGAGTCTCTCCCTCGATTACCCCGACTGACACGGCTACCCACCAAGCCGTTATGTCGACTCTGGCCGGACCAGTTGTAGCAGACACGCCATGGCCTGCGGCAACGCAGGCCATCGGTGTTTTCCGGTCGCGCGGTTGAACGCGGCGAAAAACTTGCCTGCATGAGAGCGGGTGCCGCGGCTGTAAGCGCTGTTACGGTGTCCTTGGGCGCTGTAGCGGTCTACGTGTTGCGGGAGACGGCACAATGTCGTGTTTTTACGTCGTAGACAGGTGATTTGAAACTGCCTACACTCCGGGGAAATCATTCAATACAGCCGGCCAAGTGGCGAGATGTATATGCGGCGCAGGCCGAATATTTAGAGCTAAGTGCAAACGTGTGACGATGCTTTTCGCGATTCGTGACGCTCTCTTGCCGCTCGCCACCAATACTGCTCCACGGAATCCGCTCGGTCCGCGGCTCCCCTAAACAAGAGAGGCTGTATGGCTAATATTTGCGCCTTTTCGCGCCTGCTTCTGTTCGTCTTGCTATTTGTTTCGCCCTCCGTTTGGGGACAGGCGGGGCCTATCCTCGGCTCGGCCCCGGTTCTAACGACACCCTCTGTCGCGACGCCGCTGATCGGCGACTCGTTCACCGTCGATGTTGCGATCGACCTCACCACGACAACAGGCCGATCGCCGAACGGCATCGGACCGGCGGCGGTGACGGCGTTCCGGATTCCGCTCACGTTCGACCATCAACGCCTCGAACTGACCAGCGTCGGCGCGGGCAGCGATCCATCGTTCGCGTCCGCCGGATTCGATGCGACGTCACTCGCGCAGGCGAATGCGAGCGGACAGCTCACGATTGCGGCGGCGCAGACCGGCGCCGCGCCAACCGGCGTGGTTTCGATCGCCACGCTTTCGTTCAATGCGAACACCGCGGGCGCAGCAACGATCGCCGCGAACAGCACTGTCGTCTCGCTCGCGTCGGCAATCCAGACCAGTGCGGCAACGCTCTTTGGACCGGCCGCGATCCCGGTGCACGGCACGGGCGGAGGCGTGGTCGTGCAGACACCACCGGCACTGCGTCTGACGCTGGAGGGCGGGCCGGCGCCGACCACGACGGGCGGCCAGATCATTTACCTGCTCCGGTGCGAAAGCATCGGCGGCTCGCCAGCGCGAGGCGTGGGCGTAAGGGTCACGCTGCCGCAAGGCGTCGTCTTCTCCGCCGCTACGGCAGGTGGCACCCAGCAGGGCAACAGCGTCGAGTGGGTGGCTGGAGAGCTCGCGCCGACCACAACCTTCGAGGCGACGCTCGCCGTCAACGTTACGGCGGCTACGGGAGCGACCATCAACACGCCGCCCGCGGTCGCACAGGCGACGAACGCCGCCACCGTGACGTCTGCGCCCCTCACGACGCGCGTCGCTGCGAGCGCGCCGGTGAAGCCCGGCATGATCGTAGCCGCGGCGTCCTATGGCTACAACTCCGGCGCGATCTTCGACGTCACGAGCGGTACACCCGTGCAGTTCGCGCGTATGCCTTCGGGCGGCTGGGTCGGCGCGTTGCTCTTCACGCCCACCGGTCGCCTGTTCGCCTCGAGCGACTACGCGGGCGGCTCGTTGTTCGATGTCTCCGCAGGCGGCGATCTCACTGCCGCCACGCCGTTCGTGCGTGGCCTCGGCCAAGGCATCACCGGCCTCACGCGCGACGGCGCTGGCAACATGTACGTCAGCAGCCTCGAGGCGAACACCAAGGTGCGGAAGATCTCGACCGCGGGAGCCGTCACGCTGCTGCCGCGCGCGTTCAACTATCCGGGTGACGTGCTGGCGGTCGGGAACACCCTCTACGTCTCCGAAGGGGCGACCGGCACGATCTGGAAACTGGACCTTGTGACGAATGAGGTCACCTCATTCGCGACCGGTTTCACCGCCGCCACCACGCATTTTTCGGGACAGCTCACCCGCAATTCGCAGGGACGGTTGTTCGTCTTCTGGCGCAACAGCACCGGGACCGGCCTCTTCGACATCACAGCCGGCGGCAGCATGCCCGGCGCGCAGTCCCTCACCGCGAAAGACGCGTTCCGCATTGACGTCAACGACATCGCCGCAGACGGCCGCGACCACATCTACTTTGCAGGCGACGGCAGCGGCAAGGTGTGGCGCGCGCCGTTCACGAACGGCGTCTACGGCACCACGGCCGTCTTCGCGAACGGGGTCTCCGACACGGAAGCCGTCGCCATCTATCCGCTGCCGAACGTGGCGATGCTCGCGCTATCCGCGAGCGCGTCGGACGATGCGGCCGTTTCGGGACGGCAGCTCACGTACTCGATTACCGCGGAGAACCGTGGCGGTGCGGCTGCGACAGGCGCCGTGCTCACATCCGCGCTGCCAGCCGGCACGACGTTCGTGTCCGCGAGCGACGGCGGCACGCTTTCCGGGGACGTGGTGACGTGGAGCGTCGCCACCATCGCCTCCGGTGCGACGGTTACGCGGACGTTCATCGTCAATGTCACAGCGCCGAACGGCGGCACGCTCAACGCCGCACCGGTCTCGATTGCTGCGACCGGTGTGGCGCTCGTCAGCGGGACGTTGCCCGAATTGGCCGTCGTCACGCCGCCCGATCTGCGCATCTCTGTCACTGCGCCGGCGTCGGTGCCGGTCAACTCGCACATCACCTACACGATCAACTACAGCAATGCTGGTGGGTCCGCGTCGACCAATACGCTGATTGAGCAGACCGTCCCGACCAGCAGCACCTTCGTCGTGTCGGAGAGCGGAACGTTCACCAGTCCCACAGTGAAGTGGTCGCTCGG
Organism: Thermoanaerobaculia bacterium; assembly: GCA_036388835.1. Taxonomy (GTDB): domain Bacteria; phylum Acidobacteriota; class Thermoanaerobaculia; order Gp7-AA8; family Gp7-AA8; genus QHVT01. The sequence continues at coordinate 3,045 of DASVRB010000382.1, forward strand.
AACGCTCGCCGCGGGGCAGAGCGGCAGTGTCACGTTCGTCGTGCGCGCCACCGGCACGGTCGGCGCCTCCGTCGTCAACAACAATGCGCGCATCTCGGCGCGCCTCGTGCCTGCCGTCACCGCGTCGCCGGTCTCGACCCTCAAGACTGCGGCCTCGCCGCTGACCGTTACGGTGCTTCCGGCGCCGAATCCGGTCGTTCCCGGCACGCAGATCAACACGCTCGTGACGTACCGCAACACCAGCACAACATTGACGCTCAGCAACGTCACGATCGCGGTGCCGCTGCCGGCGGCGTCGACCTTCCTCTCGATCACAGGAGGAGGCACCTTCGACGGCGCACAGGCGACGTGGCTCCTGCCGACCCTCGGACCCAATGCACAGGCGACCGTCCGCGTATCGTTCAGAACGCGCGCCGAGGCGAATACCGCGTTCACCATGGCGGCAACGGCGTCGACCAGTGCGCATGCGCCAGCGGTTGGCGTTCCGGTCATCGTGCGGGTGCTGCCGTATCCGACCGTCATCCAGCCGGGTGTCGTCCTCTCCGCGATCTCGTACGGTGGGGGCTCGGCCAACGGGCGCGTCACCGCGGTCACGTCACCGACGGTGCGCGCGACGTTTGCCGAAACGAATGACGACGGCTGGATTGGCCCGCTACTCATCGCGCCCGATGGCCACATCTACGCGGGGACGAACGCCAATACCGGCTCGATCTTCGACATCACCGCGGGAGGCGACTTGCGTACCGCGACACCGATCGCCACGGGGCTCGGTGACTGGCCGTCGACACTCGTCATGGACAGCGCGGGAAACCTCTACACGACCGGCGAGCAGACGGACGCCCGCATCCGCAAGATCTCCCCGGAGGGTGAGGTAACGCTGTTCGGACCACCCATCAAAGCGGGCGGCGGGATTGCGATCGATGAAGCCGCGAACGTTCTCTACCTCGCCGAAGGCTCGTCCGGCTCCGTTCACCGCGTCGATCTCACCACGGGCGCATCCACTGTATTCGCCACCGGGTTCCCTTTACATCTCGACCATTTCTCCGGCCAGATTGTGCGGACGCGCGAGGGGCGGCTGTACATGCTCTGGGGATACGAAAGCGACAACCGCGGCCTGTTCGACATCACGAACGGCGGCAACTTCGCGACCGCGACGGCTGTGACAGGCAAGAACGCGTTCCGCCTCGACGTCAACCAGATGACGATCGGTCCGAACGACGACATCTATCTTGCCGGCAACGACAACAAGCACATTTTCCGTGCACCGTTCATCGCCGCGACGCAAAGCTATGGGCCGACCACCGCCTGGGCATTGAACCTCGGCGACAACGAGTCCATCGGAATCTTCCCGGCGTACCGTCTGACCATCGGCGGAACTGCATCCGTGGCCCACCTCAATCGAGGAGAAGCGGTGACGTTCACGTTCACGTACGCGAACTCCAGCAACGTCGCGATCCATCACGTCGTCGTTGAGGCGCCGCTCCCGGCCGGCTTCACGCTTTCTGACGCTAGTGATGGCGCAGCCGTGCAGACCGCCAGC
>DASVRB010000383.1:0-6341 GCA_036388835.1 Thermoanaerobaculia bacterium
CTGCGCTTTCGGCACCGGCTTGCCGGCACGATCGACGATGCGCACGGTGACGTTGTGAAACTGCGGCAGCGTCACGTCGACCCGGTGATCGCCGGTGCCGAGGGTGAACGGCTTCGAGTGAACGGTCGAGCGATTGCGCGCGCTGATCGCGACGGTCACGCTTTCGGTCGGCTGGAACGGCGGCGTGGCGATCGCGTATCGGCCGTCCGCGGTCGTGCGCGCGGCCGGATCGTGCATGAAATCGAGTGACGAGCGTCCCGCGAGGATCACCTGCGCCTGCGCTCCGGCCACCGGTTTTCCGTCGGCGTCGACGACGCGGCCGGTGATCAACGGCGCCTTGAACAGCGCGATGTCGAGCGTGGCGTCGGCGTCATTCGTGAGATCGACGGTCGCGGGCGCCCCTTCCATCTGCGCCCCCTGGTGCGCGCGAATGCGCGGGTCGAGGCCGGGCGCCGGCGCGACGTACGTGCGCACCGGAACGAGTCCCGTCGCGGTGTAGCGGCCTTTCGCATCGGTGACCACACGCAGCGCCGGCACGAAACGTTCCCCCGTTCCCTGAATGATCAGCGGCACTCCGGCCAGCGGCTTGTCGCCGAGCCTGACGATGCCGGTCAGCTTCGCCGTGCCGGCCGGCCGCGGCTCTTCCGGCGTGCGCGGCCGCAGTTCGAGGTCGAGCCCTTCCGCGCCGCGTCCCGAGTCTTTGAGCGTGGCGTGACTCGCGTGAAACACCATCGGCTCGCGCGCCCAGCGCCGCACGTCGGGCGCGCGATAGCGGCCATTCGCATCGCTAGTGGCGGTGTACTCCGCCTCGTTCTCGCCGATCCAGACCACGTACGCATCGGCCACCGGTTTGCCCGCCGCGGTCACGCGCCCCTCCGCCATCGCAGCAGGACGCAAAGTGATCGACAGCGGTGCATCTCCCGTCAGCACGCGTGCGACGACAGGCGCGAATCCTTCCGCGCGCACGTCGACGTCGACGATCGAGTCCGGCAATTCCGCGAGCGCGAATCGCCCCGCCTCGCTTTTCGTCGTCCGCAACGCCGCGCGCGTGCTGCGCTTCTCGAGCCGCTGCATCTGCTCGCGCGATCCCTCGGGGACGAACGCCGTGATCGTCGCGCCGTCGACAGGCGTGCCGTCGCTCGAATAAACGTGACCTTCAAGCGAAGCCGCGGCGAGAGGGAAGGTGAGGAGAAGCGCGAGCGCTGCAACTGCTGATCTCATACGCCGCACTAAACCGGCAGGGAGGGGCGGGTCATCCCGGCGTCACCCGTCTGTCACCCCCGTCATCCTGAGCGTCAGCGAAGGATCTCGAAATGCGACGACCGGCGCCTGTTGCTTCGGTCGTCGTCGCCGAGACCCTTCGCTGACGCTCAGGATGACGGGGGAGTGGAGCGGCGGCTGTTTAGCCCGCCGGACGCTCGCGAAACGGTCCCCCACCTGTCATCCCGAGCGTGAGTCGAGGGACCTGGGCGGGCGGGGCGAGGCGCATGCCTCCCGCGACCCACCCACCCAGGTACCTCGCTACGCTCGGGATGACATGAGGGCAGTTACCCGCGCAGCGTCACCCGTTCCCCAAACTTCGACGTCACCGCATTCATCATCGCTTCCGTCGCGGCGTTGATCGTCTCGCCGGTCAGCGCTTCTTCCGACAGGTATTCGATCTCGAACGTCACCGCGCGCGCGGCTTCGAAAAAGTCGACGATTCTGATCTCGCGCAGGAACGCAGGGGCGGCGGATTGCAGCGCGTCGCGCACCTCGGCGGCGGTGATTCCGGACGGGATGGAGTACGCGACGTTGCGCACCACCGGCTGTCGCGAGGGCGGCTCGCTGTACTTGCGCGCGGTCGGCGGCGCGAACAACGCGCTCGTCTCGATCTCGAAGTAAACGGGACGTTGCCGTTTGATGTCGAAGCTCTGCAGAAGGCGCGGATGAAGCTCGCCGAAGATGCCGACGATCTTTCCATCCAGCCACACTCCCGCACTTCGTCCGGGGTGGAAGAAGCGGGCGAGGCGATGTCCCTCGGCCGCGCCAACGGTGAGCTCGACACGCAGCTCGAGGCGCAACTGTTCGACGATCCCTTTGATGTAAATCGCGTCGGCGGGGCGCCCTTTGTCGGCCCAGAACGGACCACGATCGCGGCCGTTCGCGAGTGCCCACAGCACCCCCTGCTCGCTCATGTCGGCGAGGTAGACGCGCGCCCATTCGAACATCTTCACGTTCGCGAGCTTCTGGTTCACGTTCGACGCGAGCGCGTCGAGCGCCTGCGCGACGGTGTTGTTGCGCATCAGCGAGTAATTGCGCTCGATCGAGTTCTGCATCTCGACGTGCGCCCACAGCGGATCGCTTTCCGCGATGCCGAGGCGGTCGCGCATGCCGCGGCCGTAAAAGCTGTCGGTGAAGATCTCGTAGAAGCCTTCCGCGACCAGCACTTCGCTGGCCCGCTCGGTGACGTTCTCTTCGTGCGTCGGCAGCGCACCCATTTCCACGCGCGGCAGCGTGACGACGGTGGCGTTGTAGCCGATCGACTTCAGCAGCTCCTCGGCGAGATCCGCTTCGAAGTTCACGTCCCACAGCCGGTGCGGCGGAACCGTGACAGTCAACGTGTTGACTTCCGGCTCGACCGTGAAGCCGTAGCGCGTCAGGCGCTCGGCCATGTCGAGGTGCGACAGCTCCGCGCCGATGTAGCGGCGCGTGCGCGCCACGTCGAGCGTGATCACGCGGTTCGGATTCGTCCACTCGCCGGCGGTGTAGAGGTTGCCGACGCGATAGCCGGCGTGCTGCTCGAGCAGATACGCGACGCGCGCCGCGCCGACCGCCGGCAGCGTCGGATCGCCGCCGCGCATGAAGCGCGCCGCCGCGTCGGTGGCCTGATTGAGCTGCCGCGACGCGATACGCACCGCCACCGGATCGAAGCACGCCGATTCGAGAAAGATGCGTGTGGTTTTGTCGGTGATGCCCGATTCGACACAACCGATCACGCCGGCGATGCCGAGGATCTTCGAGTCGTCGGCAATGACCAGCGTCCCTTCCGGAATCTCGACCGCCTCGGCGGTGAAGAGCATCCACGCCTTCTCCCCTTTGCGCGAAGTGCGGACGGTGATCGGGCCGTCGACCGTGTCGGCATCGAACGCATGCGTTGGCTGCCCGAGGTCGAAATTCGTGAGATTCGACGCGTCGACCGGCGCGCTGATCGAGTGCACGTCGGCGGCGGTGAGGGGAGCGAGGACTTCGCTCGGCAGCACCCCGCTCGCATCGCCGCGGAACAACTCCGTGACCGTGTACACGAGACACAGCGGCGTCTCGATTCGCACGCGCGTCGCATCGGCAACCTGCGCGTCGAGCTTGCGCAATTTGGGGAAGCGCAGCCGTCCGCCGGTGCGTCCGTACACTTCGCGCGCGACGCCCTGATACGAGTAGTGATCGCCGCGATTGGCGAGCAGCTCGACATTGAAGACGGTGCCGAGATCCGTCGTGTCGACGGTTTTCACCTCGATGCCGACGTCGTCGAGCAACTCGCGTGCTTCGCGCGCCGATTCCGGCAGGTCGATGTGCGTTCTGAGGTGTTCGAGCAGGAACTTCACAGGCCACCTCGGTGCATGGTGCGGTGAACGCGCAGGTCTTGTTCGTAAAGCGGCTTGAGCGCGGTGAGGCCGGCCGCCTGCGCTGCAATGCGCGTCGTGCCGAGGCCGAAGGCGATGCCGCTCAATTTCTTCTCGTCGTAACCGAACTCCATGAACACCTTCGGATGAATCATTCCCGAGCCGAGGATCGTGATCCAGCCGGCGCCGCGGCACGCGGGACAATGCTCATTTTTCGCGTGACAGACCGCGCACTGGATGTCCATTCCTACAGACGGCTCGGTGTACGGGTAATACTTTGGTTTGAAGCGGAACGCGTGCTCCGCGCCGTAAATCGAGCGAGCAATTTCGAGCAACGTCCCTTTGAGATCGCCGAAGGTCAGCCCTTCCTCGACCCAGATCCCTTCGAATTGATGAAACATCGCCAGGTGCGTTGCGTCGACCGCTTCATTGCGATAGACGCGGCCGGCCGCCACGACTTTGATCGGCAGCGGCGGCTTCTGTTCGAGCACGCGCGCCTGCACTGTAGTGGTATGTGACCGCAGCAGGCGGTTCTCAGGAAGCCAGAAGGTGTCCTGCATGTCGCGCGCGGGGTGATTTTCCGGGATGTTGAGCGCGTCGAAGTTGTAATACGGCAGCTCGATCTCCGGACCTTCCACCAGCGTGAATCCCAGGCGGCGCATGACGTCCATGCACTTCTTGTGGACCTGCGTCAGTGGATGCGTCGCGCCGCGCTCCTGTGCGACGCCCGGCATGGTGAGGTCCTGCCACTCGGATTCGATCTGCTTCGCAATGACGGCGTCTGCAATGCGCGCAACGGCCTCATCGAGCTCGCGCTCGATCTCCTGCTGCGCGTCATTGACCGCCTTCGCGAATCGCGGCCGCTCCTCGGGTGACATACCGCCGAGGGACTTCAAGGCGGTTTTCACATACGACTTTTTCCCAAGGTATTTCGTGCGCAGCTCCTGCACGCCCTCGGGTGATTGTGCGGCCGCGAGGTCTTCGCGGAAGGAGGTGAGTGTTTGGGTGAGTTCGGTGGACATGGTCTTGGTGCCTCGGTGGCTGGTGCCTCGGTGCCTCGGGGCCTCGGTTCCTCGGTTCCTCGGTTCCTCGGGTTCCTCGGTTCCTCGGTTTGCTTTGGATATCTCGGATCGTTGGCCCGAGGAACCCCGAGGAACCGAGGCACCGAGGAACCGAGGAACTATTCGCTTTCCTCTTCTTCCCCCGGCGCCAGTGGTTTCATGAGCGGAAACCAGACCACGTCGCGCAAATTGGGGGCGTCGGTGAGCAGGGCGACGAAGCGGTCGATGCCCATGCCCCAACCGGAGATGGGGGGCATGCCGAATTCCATGGCGGTGAGGTAATCCTCGTCGACCGGCATGGCCTCGTCGTCGCCTTTCTTGCGCAATTCGGCCTGTTCTTCAAAGCGGCGGCGCTGATCGAGCGGGTCGACCAGCTCGGAGTAGGCATTGATCACTTCCCACGTATCGACCACGAGCTGAAAACGATCGACGGCGTCGGGATTCGTATCGCTGCGCCGGGCGAGCGGGGAGAGGTCGACCGGATGTCCCACAATGAACGTCGGCTGAATCAGTTTCGGCCGGGCGGTCCGTTTATAGAGCTGGTCTATGAGACTTCCACGTCCGGCGCCGGAATGGTCGAGGTCGACCTTTGCCGCAAAAATTGCGGCGCGCAGTGAGTCGGCGTCTTTGTATTGATCGATGTCGATTCCGCTGCTCTCGAGAATGACCTCGGAGAGCCGGCGCCTCGGCCACGGCTGCTCGAAATCGATCGTGTGGCCGCCGCGCTCGATTTGCAGTGTGCCGACCGCTTCTTTGATGACGTAACGGAGCATCTCTTCCGTGAACGTCATGTTGTCCTCGTAGTTCCAGTACGCCGCGTAATACTCCAGCATTGTGAATTCCTGGAGATGCGAGGCGGCCAGCCCCTCATTGCGGAAGCAGCGGGCGAATTCGTAAACGCGGTCATAACCGCCGACTACGAGCCGCTTCAGATACGTCTCAGGCGCAATGCGCAGCACGAGCTCGAAATCGAGCGCATTGTGATGCGTATAGAACGGACGGGCGAGCGCACCCGACTGCTGTGTATTGAGGATCGGCGTTTCGACTTCGATGAACGAGGCGCGATTGAGGAACTCGCGCAAGGCATTGACCGATTTGGTCCGGACGGCGAAGCGGCGGCGTGTTTCTTCATTGGAAACGAGATCGAGATAGCGCTTGCGCCAGTTCGTCTCGACGTCTTTCACGCCCTGATATTTGTTCGGCGGCGGCTGCAGGGTCTTGCCGAGGAGCGTCCAGTGCTTGACGCGGACAGTCAGCTCGCCCTTGTCCGTCACGTACATCTCGCCTTCGACGCCGAGGAAATCCCAGCGGTCGACACCCTTCGAGAACAGCTCGTATTTCTTCTTCGATGCTTCGGGATCAGCATCGAGCTCGTCGCGCAGCAGTGCGATCTGAATGTGCCCGCCGAACTCCTCGAGCGTCGCGAACGTCAGCTTGCCGAACTTACGCAACTGCCCGACGCGCCCGGCCGTGCGGACCGGAGTGCCCGGCGCGAGCCCCATCGTCTCGCGCAGCGTGTGCGTCCGCGCGAAACGGTCCGGATGCACCTGCAGCCCTTCCCGCTCCAGGAGCTCTCGTTTTTCGATGCGGACGTGGCGGAGGGACTGGTCGGCCATAGAGGTGGCGGAGGATAACAAATGAGGCGGCACGGCCGGTTTCGCCACCTGTCATCCCGAGCGTA
>DASVRB010000384.1:0-10596 GCA_036388835.1 Thermoanaerobaculia bacterium
GCGCCGTGCGCGACGGCGACGTATGCGGCCTCCGCGACCGATCGTTCAAGCCCGACTCGGGATCATCCCGGTACCGCTGTTGCCAGTCGTAGATGGCCTGCCTGCTCACACCGAGCCGCTCCGCCACCTCGCTCACCCCAATCCCGGCCGCGATCAACTCGATCGCCTCCAGCCGCTGCTCCGCCATCGTCTTCACCCGTAAAGCCATGCCGACATCTGCGTTCCAGGACAGCCGCGCTGTCAAATATGTCCCTAGAACTCTGTGTCAACTATGTCTCCGGGTTGAACCGAGCCCGCCGCTCCACAGGTACGGCGTTATCGGCCGCGCAGCGCGACGGACACCGGCGTTCTTGCCGCGCGAATCGCGGGAAAGAACCCTCCGATCAACCCGATCAGTGCCGCGTAAATCGCGGCCCAGGTCATCAAACGCGGGGTGACGTCGAAGGCGAAGGCGACCTGGCTGAACGTTGCGAAATTCATCGTGGCGGCGCGGTAGCCGTCGAAGGCGGCGTAGGCGGCGATGGAGCCGACGGCGCCACCGATGAGTGCGAGGAGGAGTGCTTCCGTGATCACTGAGACCATCACCGCGGCGCCGCCGAATCCGAGGGCTTCGAGCGTGGCGATCTCGCGGGCGCGGGCCGAGACCGCGGTGTACATCGTGTTGAGCGCGCCGAAGATTGCGGCGAGCCCCATCAGTCCGCAGATGATGATGGCGAGGAACGTCACCAGATTGCGCAGCACTGCTGATTGCGCGGCGTAGTACTCGGTCTCGCGCATCACCCGCACGTTCACGCGCGGGTCGGTCGTGAGCGCGTCCTTGAACTGCTGAAAGCTGCCGCTCGATGCGAGCTTCACGAGCGCGGTCTGATACGCGTTGCCGCGGCGATACGCCGGCGCGAGCACGGCCGCGTCGGTCCAGAGCTCCGACTCCGCGATGCCGCCCGCCGCTTCGAACACGCCGACGACGATCCAGCGGTTCTGACCGAGCTTCAGCTCCGAGCCGACCTCCGTGCCGCCGAACGCGCGCTGCGCACCGCGGCCGACGATCACTTCATTGCGGCCCCACTGAAACTGCCGCCCTTCGACGATCTTCACTTCCGGGCGCATTGCGAACGCCTCCGCGCGCACGCCGCGCATCGGCACGTTCGCCGGAGTGTTCGAAGAGCGTTTCGGCAGGTCGACGATCACGAACAGCTCGGGCGAGACGAGCGGCTTGCCGGCGGTTTGCGCGATGCCGGGCGCCGCGGCGATGACATTGATTTCGTCGCCCATCAGAACGCTGGTCATCTCGCTGTCGGCGCCGCCGCGCAGCACGATCGCGGTGTCGGGCGAGCCGTTCACGGTCATGACTTTCGAGAAGCCCTCGCTGATCGAGAGGATGCCGACCAGCACCGCCACGACGCAGGCGATGCCGAAGATCGCGGCCGCGGCCGAGCCGAGGCGCGAGGGAAGTGTGCGGACGTTGAAGGCGATCAGCGCCCCGATTTGTGAGAAGAATTTCATTACTCCCTCCGGAGTGCGTCGACCGCGTTGAGGCGCATCGCCTGAATGGCCGGAATCGCGCCGGTGACGAGGCCGAGCAGCAGCACGATCACCGCGCCGACGATCAGATCCTGCGTCGGAAAAATGAAGACCGGCAGCGCCCCTTTCGTCGGATCGCCCTTCGAAACCGCGAGCCAGCCGAGGAACAGACCGAGCGCGCCGCCGACGATCGAAATGGCGAGCGATTCGATCAAGACGAACGTCAAAACCTGACCGTCGCTGAAGCCGATCGCCTTCATCACGCCGAGCTCGTTGATTCGCTCGCGCACCGCCTGCGCCATCGTGTTGCCGGCCACCAGCAGGATGGTGATGAAGACCGCGATCAGGATGGCGATCGTGATCGCGCCGATGTCGCCCATCTGCTCGGCGAATCCTTTGACGAACGCCTTCTCCGTTTCGGTCCTCGTCTCGTTCGGCGAGTTCTCGAAACGCTTGTCGATCGCGGTGACGATCTGCTCCGCGCGCGCCGGATCGGCGACGCGGATGTAGTACCAGCCGGTGCTGCCGGCGCCGAAGAAACGGTTCTCGTCGAGATACTTGTGCTGGAAGAAGAAGCCGGTCGTGTCGGTCTCCGGCGTGGCGCCGTCGTAGATCGCGGCGAGCTCGAACGTCCAGGTGTTGCCGCCGGTTTTCGGGCGCTGGAACGTCGCCTCGATCGGGATGGTGTCGCCGATTTTCCAGCCGTATCGCTCGGCGATGGTGCGGCCGGCCATGGCGCCGGTGCGCGTGGCGATCCACTTCGCTTTCTGCTCCGCCGGCACGATGAATTCGGTGTACGTCTGGAGGAACTCTTCCGGCTCGACTGCGATCTGCGCGAACGCGTTCGGCTTCTCGCGATAGATGCCGCCGAACCACGACGCCTGCGTCGCGTCGACGACGCCGTCGATCGCCTCGATCTGCGGCTCGTAGCTCTGCGGCAGCGGCTGGATGAGCGAGATCTTGTGACGCACGATCAGGCGATTCGCGCCGGCCACGCTGACGCCCATGTCGAACGCTTTGCGGATCGCGGCGAGATACGCGAACAGGATGAACGCGACCACGATCGAGAGCACCGTCAACAGCGTGCGCAGCTTGTGGCGCTTGAAATTGGAGAGAACGAGCGCGGCGTATTTCATGCGGCCATCTCGCGCGAGAGTTGGCCATCGACCATGTGCAGTTGCCGCGACGCGCGCTCGGCGGCGTGCGGATCGAGCGTGACCATGACGATGGTCTTGCCGTGCTGCCGGTTCAGCTCATCGAGGAGGTCGAGGATGCCGTTGCCGGTCTTGCGATCGAGGTCGCCGGTCGGCTCGTCGGCGAGGATGAGGGTCGGGTCGGTGACGATGGCGCGGGCGATGCCGACGCGCTGCTGCTCGCCGCCGGAGAGCGTGCGCGGCGTGTGTTTCGCGCGATGCGCGAGGCCGACGATCTCGAGCGCGGTAGCGACGTGGCGTTTGCGCTCGCTGCTCGAAAGGCTGGTGAGCAGCAGCGGCAATTCGACGTTGCGCTCGGCGCTCAGCACCGGCAGGAGGTTGTAGAACTGGAAGACGAAGCCGACGTGCCGCGCACGCCAGCGCGCCAGCTCGCGACGCGAAAGGCTGTCGATGCGCTGCCCCGCGACTTCGAGCAGCCCGGAGGTCGGACGATCGAGTCCCGCCAGCAGATTGAGCAGCGTCGACTTGCCCGATCCCGACGGTCCCATGAGCGCGAGAAACTCGCCCTCAGCGATCTCGAGACTGAGATCGCTCAGCACCCGGATGTCCTCGGAACCACGACGGAAGACTTTGTTGACGTTGGAGAGGGTGACGAGTTGGGTGGGCATGGCTGCTCCTTCAATGTTGATGCGTGGTTCGTTGCTGGTTACTCGTTGCTGGTTGCTCGTTACTTGTGAAGCAGTGACTGGCGGCCAGGCGACGAGTCACAAGCAACCAGTAACCAGCAACCAGCAACGTCAAATCGACAACTACTTGACCTTCACCCGCTCCCCATCCTTCAGTTCCGCGGGGGCGGTGACGATGACGCTTTCGCCTCCGGTGAGGCCTGAGGCGAGGCGGGCGGTGTCGTTCTGGGTGGAGGCGACTTTGACGGCGCGGCGTTCGGCTTTGCCGTCTTTCATCACGTAGACGACGTCCTGCTCTCCGTCGCGGCGCAAGGCCGCTTTCGGTACTTCGATCGACGTGGTTTGCGTGGCGCCGGGGAGTTCGTCGGTGATGAAGGTGACTTTCACCCCCATGTCCGGAAGGACGCGCGCGTCCTTCTGATCGAAGGCGATGCGCACTTTGACCGTGGCCTTCTGACGATCGGCGGTTGGGACCGCGGTGATGACGTGCGCCGGGATCTTCCAGTCGGGATAGGCATCGAGCACCGCCTCGACCCGCTGGTTGGGGCTGACGCGATTGATGTACGACTCGTTCACGTCGACTTCGATCTCGAGCGAGGCCATGTCGACGATCGTGCAGATGCCCGTGCGGGTGAAGCCGCCGCCTGCGGAGACAGGGGAGATCATCTCGCCCGGCTGCGCGTCTTTCGTCACCACCACGCCATCGAACGGCGCGCGGATCACGGTGTCCTCGACGTTCTGGCTCTGCAGGTCGACCTGCCGCCGCGTGGTCGCGAGCTGGTCGGTCTGCGTGGCGAGGCGCGCGCGAATGGCGTCGAGCTGCGCGCGTGCGCGATCGAGATCGGCAGCACTGGAGATCTGGCTGCGGGTCAGCCGCTCGGCACGGTCGTACTCGAGCTGCGCCTCGCGAATGCGCACGCGCGTTTCTTCGAGCGAGCTCGCCGCCGCCGCGGCCTCGGCGCGCGCGAGTGCGAGACCGCGCGATGCATACGCTTCATCGAGTCGCGCCAAGACCTGTCCCGCCTTCACCTGCATCCCTTCTTCGACGTAGACCTCGGTGACTTTCCCGGTCACTTTCGAAGAAACGGTGGCGCGCCGGCGCGCGGTGACGTAGCCGCTGGCGTTGAGCACCGCGCCGCCGCCGCTGCTTCCGGATGCGATCGCACGCGCGGGTGCGACCGTCACTTCCGCGCTGCTGTTGCGCGCGATCGCCCAGCCGGCGAGCGCCAGCAGCACGAGCACGAGCGGAACCGCAATGACGAGCGGAGAGCGGCGTCGCTCTTCCGTCTGCGGGCGGTGAATGCGCAGGCCATCGAGAGTTGCTTTATCGACCATTGGACGGCCGTCATTATGGAGACGACGACGCGCTTTGTCAGTTGACGAATGTCATCAAGTTGGCGTCAGGCGTCGGGCGTTGGGCAAAGGGGGTGTTTCGCCACGATGAGTAGAGTCGCGCCAGCGTGCGACTCACCAGCAAGCTGCCGTCCAGGCGCAAACCCCGAACGCCTAAAGCCCAAAGCCCAACGCCCCGCTTTTGTGAAAAATTGTGACAAAACACGCGACCCCAAAACTCTGCGTGCGACGATGCGTTCGTTCAGGTTTGAACGTCCAATGCGCCGCATCTTCCGCCGCTCCATTTTCTGGCTTCTGCCGGTGATCCTCGTGCCGCTGATGGTGCTGCTCGTGTTGCAGGTGCGTTTCCTGCGCGCGCTCGAGCAGAAGACGGTGTCGGCGGAGCGGAACTGGCTGCGCAATTCGCTCGAACTGGTGACCGGCGAGCTCGCCGCGCGCTACCGCGCCAGCTCGGCAGCGGCGCTCGATCTGAAGGAGTCGGACCTCGTCGACATCGATGCGCTCGGACCTCATTTCGCGGCGCATCCGGTTCCCGGCGCGCGCACCGCGTTCGCGGTCCGTTTCGAGCCGCATCGCGTGATGCTCGCCGCCTTCGACATCGCCGGAAAGCCGAAGCACGTGATGGACGCGGAGGCGGAGGCGATCAAGATGGCCTCGGCGTCGTGGCACTTTGCGCACAAATGGCGCCGCGTCGCGCAGCCGGCGCTGCATGTCGATGAGCGCGACCCGCGCAACCGCGTGATCCTCCGGCCGATCGTCGACGCGTCGTGGCACGTCGTCGGCGCGGCGGGCGTGATCCTCGACGAGAAACTGGCGAAAGCGGCGATGACGCAGATCGGCGCGCGCGTGTTGAAGGAGCGCAGCCAGCACCAGAAGATGGGGATGACCGTCGTGCGGATCGACCAGCGTTTTCCACGTGCGATCGCCGGCCGCGATTACGTGACGCTGCCGCTCGGATTCGTTTTCACCGACTGGCGCGCCGGCGTGCGCGACCACTGCGCGTCCCCCGAAGAAATCGCGGCGACGAACTTCCGCAACAACCTCACCTGGACCGGCGGCGCGTTCGTGGTTCTCCTCGGCGCGGTCGGCCTGGCAGTAGGCGCCGTGGCGCGGCAGATGCGCCTCTCGCAGATGAAGAGCGACTTCGTTTCGAACGTCTCGCACGAGCTGCGCACGCCGCTCTCCTCCATCCGCGTGTTCGGCGAGTACATGCGCCTCGGGCGCGTCGAGAAGCCGGAGAAGATTCGCCAGTACGGCGAATACATCGAGGCGGAGAGCCGCCGTCTCACGCAGCTCATCAACAACATTCTCGATTTCTCGAAGATCGAATCGGCCGAGAAAAAGTACCGCTTCTGCGAGACCGACGTCGTCGAGCTGGTCGAGCAGACGGTGGCCGCATTCGAAGTGCCGCTGCGCGACCGCGGCGTGTCGATCGCGTTCGACGCCGACGTCGCGCCGCCGCTCCTCGTCGACAAAGACGCCATCGCGCAGGTGCTGGTGAACCTGCTCGACAACGCCGTGAAGTACTCGAACGGACGCAAAGAGATCGACGTGCGGGTGACCTCGTCGCGCGGCGAAGTGCGCATCGCGGTGCAGGACCACGGCATCGGCATCCCGGCCGCGGAGCAGAAGAAGATCTACGAAAAGTTCTACCGCGTCGGCAGCACGCTCGTGCACGACGTCAAAGGCAGCGGCCTCGGATTGTCGATCGTGCAGCACGTCGTGCACGCGCACGGCGGACGCGTCGAGCTGACCAGCGCGCCGGGCGAGGGGAGCACGTTCACCATCGTGCTGCCGGTCGCCGCGCCGGTCGCCGCGCCTGCCGCGGAGCGCGCAAACACGGCCGCTGCGCCGCTGCACCCGAAAGGAGATCACGCGTGATGATGAACAGGATCCTGATCGTGGAAGACGACCCGGCGATGTCGGTCGCGTTGCGCGACGGCTTCGAGTTCGAAAAGTACTCGGTCGAGATGGCCACGGACGGCGAAGAAGGACTGCGGCTGGCGACGCGCGGCGCGCACGACCTGATGATTCTCGACGTCATGCTGCCGAAGAAAAGCGGCCTCGATGTCTGCAAGGAGCTGCGCAAGAACGGCAGCGCCGCGCCGATCATCATGCTCACCGCGCGAGGCCAGGAGATCGACAAGATCGTCGGCCTCAAGCTCGGCGCCGACGATTACGTGACCAAGCCGTTCAGTTTCATGGAGCTCCTCGCGCGCGTCGAAGCGGTGCTGCGCCGCTCGGTGAAAGCGACGGCCAGCGACGAGTTCTCGTTCGGCGACGTGTCGCTGAATTTCAGAACGTATCAGGCGACGAAAGCCGGCATGCCGCTCGACCTCACGCCGCGCGAGTTCAGCATCCTTCGCTACTTCATCGACCACGGCAGCGAAGTGGTGAGCCGGGAGGCGCTGCTCAATCACGTCTGGGGCTACGACTCCAGCGCGTTCACCCGCACGGTCGACACGCACATGGCGCGGCTGCGGCAGAAGGTCGAGTCGGTGCCGGCGGAGCCGCGGCATCTGCTGACCGTGCACCGCGTCGGCTACAAGTTCGTCCCCTAAATTCGCGCTCAGTCGTGCTCGCGCGTCTCGCCGAGAAATGACGCGTGCTCGCGGCGAAAACGGCCGCTCGCGAGCAGCGCCGGCAGCAGCGTGATCGAAGCGAGACAGCTCAGCGCGATACCGACGCAGGCCGCGTAACCGATCGAGCGAACGCCCGGATAGTTCGACAGCGCGAACGACGCGAAGCCGACGATCGACATCAGCGCGGCCAGCACGACCGCGCGGCCGGTCTCGGTCGCGTTGTGCGGGAAGTCGTCCGGCGCTTCGTCATAACGCTGGAGCATGTAGACCGCGTAATCGGTGGCGGTGCCGACGAGCATCAGCCCGACGAACACGTTCATGAAGTTGAACTGCAGGTCGAACGTGGCCATGAAGCCGAGCATGCAGGTGCAGCCGGCGACGAACGGCACGAAGACGAAACAGGCGCGCCAGAACGAACGGAAGCCGAGCCACAACAGGCCGAAGACGAGGATGAAGCCGAGCGTGCTGGCGCGCAGCGCGTCGTTGCGCGTGATCGTCCGCAGCGTCTGTGAGACGAGGTTCACGCCGGTGAGCACGCCTTCCGGATGTTTTTTCCGGAACTCCTGCAATTCGTCGGGAAGGAAACGCGGCCAGACCCGGGCGGCGGGATAGACGTAGACGATGGAGAGGAAGCCGTTCGGCGTTTTCTTGATGAAGCGCTGCACGCTCTCGCCGAGGCCGAGGCGCTCCAGTTTCTCGACAGTGAGCGGCTCGCGCTGCGCGAGCGCTTCGCCGAAGGCCGGCAGGAACGTGTCGTAGGCAGTGGGCCGGAAGCCGTTCTCGACCAGCGCCGCGCGGAGCGTGCTCTCGATGCGCGCGAATGAGAACTCGCTGTTCGCGCCGCGTGCGAGACGGGCGATCACCTGTCGCTGCTGTGTCTCGCTCGGGAGAAACGTGGCGATCGAGTCGTACGCGCCGATGGTGCCGTTGCGGGCGATGCGCTCGAGATCGGGAATCGCGGCCTCGGTTTTCGCGATCGCTTCCGCCGGCGTTGCACCACGCACGCCGTACATCATCGATTCGAACGACTGCCCGAACTTGCCGGTCACGAGCTCCTGCAGGCGGACGCCTTCGTTGTCCTTCGAGCGGAGGTTCTGCAGCGAATCGCTGAACTCCACGCCGGTGGCCGCGATGCCGGTGATCGCGACGATCACGATCCACGCGATGATCACCGCGCGCGGCCGTTTGAGGCTTGCGCGCACCACGCGGCCGGAGCCGAATGCGTGCACGTACAACTTCTTGCGCGCGGTGGTGCGGCGTCCTTCCATCACCACCAGCAGCGCGGGAAAGACGAACATCACGCACAGCAGGAAGATGACGATGCCGGTGCCGGTGAGGAACCCGAGCTCGGTCATGCCGCGAAAGTCGGTGGCGAGGAACGCGTAGAACGTGGCGGCGGTGGTGAGCGCGCCGACGATCACGCCGGGCAGCGCGTGATGCATCAGCGTTCCGACCGCGGCCGTGATGTCGGCGCCGCGATTGCGCTCGTCGACGTAGCGCTCGTACAGCACGGTCAGGAAATCGACGCCGAGGCCGGCCAGCAGTGCGGCGAATCCGGTGCTTGCGGCGGAGAGCGTGCGATAGGTGAGCGCGCCGACGCCGAAGGTGATCACGATCGCCGCGGTCATCGGCACCGCCGCGTACAGCAGCGCCGAGGCGCGGCGATAGGCGTACAGATAGAGGAGCAGCACGCCGAGCACCGACGTGATGCTGTTCATCGTCATGTCGCGGCGGATGATCTTTTCGTCGGCCGCTGCGATTGCGTAGCCGCCGGTGAAGCCGATCGTCGGCACCGCCACGTTCGGATTGGCTTTGCGAAAGTCGCCCGTGGCCGCGGCCACGATGCGCCGCGTTTCCTCCATCACCGCGCGGCTGAAGGGGAGCTGCTGCGCCGCGGTGTGCGGCCGCGAAATGATCACCGCGGCTGAGTGATCGGTCGAGACGTAGTAGCCGGTCGAGAAGTCGATCTTCAGATTGCCGCCGGCGCGCTGCAGCTTCTCCATGAAGATCGGCAGGAGGTTGAACGGATCGACGCGCACGATCTGTTTGGCGACGCTCGACTGCGGCGTCTGCAGCACGGTCGCGTTGCGCGCGACGGAGGCGCGAATGCCTTCATCCGACAACTTCGCGGCGACGGCATCGAGCTGCGACGGCGAGAGCACGAGCATCGAGTACGGCAGTACTTTCTCGACGAGCGAGAAGGGATCGGGGATGCGCCAGCTCGCGTTGTCGATCAGCTTCGACGCGCGGAGTTGCTCGCCGATGTTGTCGATGAGCGGGCCGTAGGTCGCGGGGTCGGAGCCTTTCGGGAACTGCAGCACGACCACGTGAAAGTCGAGCGTGCCGGTCTCGCGCAGGAGGTCGCGGAACTCGTTCACCTCACGGTTGTTGCGCGGGATGAGATTGAGGACGTCGGGATCGAGCTTCAGACGCGTCGCGACGAGGGCGGCGACGGCGACGATCGCGAGCGTCACGGCGAGGATCGCGCGTGGCCGGCGCAGGACGAGTTGGTTGAGCCGTTCGAGCAGTGAGCCGATCAAGGGAGGTTTATATATCACGCGCTCCGGAGGCCTTCAGGCGCACTCCCTCACACGGAAAAAAGACGTTGTTTACGCGCGGGAGAAGCGGTCGAGCACGCCGAGGACGAGCTTCGTGAACTGCTCCTGCACGCGTGCCGTGGTGTCGATCACTTCCTGGTGCGTGAGCTTCTGTTTGAGGATGCCGGCGGCCATGTTGGTGATGCACGAGATGCCGAGCACCGGGATCTGCATGTGCGACGCGGCGATGACTTCGGGCGCGGTGGACATGCCGACGGCGTCCGCGCCGAGGACGCGGAACGCGCGGATCTCGGCGGGCGTCTCGTAGGTCGGTCCGGAGAGGGCGAGGTAAACGCCTTCCTGCACCTCGACTCCTTGCTCGCGCGCGACTTCTTTCGCGACCTCGCGCAGCGCCTCGGAATACGCATCGCTCATGTCGGGAAAGCGGACGCCGAGGTCTTCGACGTTCGGTCCGCGGAGCGGGTTCATTCCCATCAAATTGATGTGATCGGAGATCAGCATCAGATCGCCCGGCTTGAACGCGGTGTTGATGCCGCCGGCCGCGTTCGTGACCACGAGCTTCCTGATTCCGAGGCGGCCGAGGACGCGCGCGAGGAACATCACCTCACTCATTTCATAGCCCTCGTAGAAATGCACGCGGCCCTGCATCACCGCCACCGGCGTCTGATTCGTGCGGCCGAGAATCAGGCGCCCCTGATGGCCGACCACCGTCGACGCTTTCGCGCCCGGGATCTCCGCGTAC
>DASVRB010000385.1:0-1835 GCA_036388835.1 Thermoanaerobaculia bacterium
CGCGGAGGCGCTTGGGTGAGGTGTCGCAGAAGCATGTTCGACGCGATGCTGCACCCGACCGCCTCCGCGCCTTCGTCTAATTGAGCGCCTCCCGCACCAGTCGTGTTCAGGCGACGCAGCACCCAAGCGCCTCCGCGCCTAAGCGCCTAAGCGCCTAAGCGCCTGTTGTCAGTGCCCGTGCAACCGCATCCGCATCCGTTCGAATCGCACCCGCTGTTCCGGCGTCAGCACTTTTGCGATTTCTTCGTTCGTCCGCTCGATCTCGGCGCGGACTTCGGAGCGGACGCCGCTCCACATCGCATCGATGCGTGCGTGACGGCGTTTGATGATGACTTCGACCTGTGCGCGTTGGGCGTCGGTGAGGTCGAGACGGCGATCGAGTCGATTCACCATCGCGCGGGGGAAGCGCTCGGCGCCGTGTCCGCCGCGCAGGATCATCATGTGCGACGCGAAGACGCCCGCGGCCGCGCCGGCGAGGAAGGTCAGCGCGAGCACGAGCACGGCGACGATCGTGGTCTTAGTCGGCGACACGGAACGTCTCTCCCTCGACGCTCACTTCAATCGCACTCGTGCGGAAGGAGAGGTCGTTGCGCTGAAACGCGACCACGCCCGCGCTGGCCGTGAGTGCGATCGCGACCGCGGCCGCTGCGAGTGGCCGGAACCATGCGGCCAGCAACTCGACCACCGAGGTCGGTGCGGGACGCGGCGGCACCCGCGCGATGTGCTCGTGAATCCGTTCGCGGATGCGCGCGAGCGTCTGCTCGTCCGGCTGATGCCGCAGCGTGCGCGCGTCCGTTCGCAAGCGCTCGAAGAATTTGTCGTCGTCACTCATAGAGATCCGCCAGTGTCTCCCTCAGTTTCCTCCGCGCGAGCGACAAATGCGAGCGGATCGTCCCCTCGCTAACGCCGAGCATCGCCGCGATTTCGGCGTGCTCGAATTCTTCGATGAGATGGAGGCGCGCGACGATGCGCTGCATTTCCGGAAGCACGTTCAGCGCGTCATCGATGCGGCGCGAGATCTCGCCGCTCATCGCCGGCAGCTCCGCGTCGTCGCGCCGCGGGGCTGCACGATCGTCCGCGAGCTCCTCGTGCCGGAAGTTCGTCCGATGCTTCAGTACGTCGAGCGCGGCGTTCGTGACGATGCGATACACCCACGGACCGAACGGCTCCCCATCGCGGAAACGCCCAAGGCTCTGATACGCCTTCACAAACGCCTCCTGCGCGAGATCCTCGGCGTCGTGCGCGTTGCGCACGACGCCATAGGCGATTGCCACGACCCTGCCGAGATATTTCGAGACGAGGAAGTCGTACGCGGCTCGGTCGCCGCGCTGTGCGCGCACGATTGCGTCTCGCTCGAGAGGGTCGTCAGGCGCCACACGTCATTTCCTGTTGCCGCGATTCTCGCGCTCCGCGGCGCGCTTCGCGGCCATTTCCGCAAGCTCTGTCCGCTGCGCGGGAGTGAGCACGTTGAGTGCCTTCGACGCCGCGCGGAGCATGTTCGTCTTCAGCGCACGCTCGGTCGCGATCTGCTGATCGAGCACCGCCTGCGCGCCCGCGACGTCGTTCGGATTCGCGATCAGCGTCCGCGCCACCGAGTGAAAACCGCCGTGCATCTGCTCCCAGTATTCGCGATTCTGCTCGCGCGTTTCTTTGAAAATCGCGTGAATCTGCGTCTTCTGTGCGTCGGTGAGGTCGAGCTCCTCCGCCACCTCGTGCAGGTGCGCCAAGAAGCCGCCGCCGAAGCCGTGGCCGTGACCTCCGCGCATGTGGCGGCCGGGGCCCGCGTACAGCGCCGCGGCGACTACGGTCGTGATGATGGTGAGGATGATCAGTCG
>DASVRB010000386.1:0-11016 GCA_036388835.1 Thermoanaerobaculia bacterium
TGAACGACCGCGGCGCTCTGCATCGCGCGCAGAACATCCGGGACCGTCGCGGCGCGTCCGGTGAACGTAGAAGCGGGCGTGTACATCGGGCCGATGGCCCGTCCTTCGTCCGCGGCGCCGGGTAAGCGGCTCAATGTCGAATAGCGCTCCGCGTCGAACGCCGGATCGCTCACGATCACCGCACCAGTTCCGCGATGCGCCGGTGTGTCGAGGCGCGCGGTGTAGACGTTCGCGCTCGGCGCCACCACGATCTCTGCACGCTCGATCAGAAACGTCGAATTCCGCAATGCGGCGAGCGGGACCCGCGCCAACGCGTCGTCGAGCACGAACACGAGTCTTTCGGCTCCGGCGAGCTCGCGCGTTACCGGTTCAATGAGGGCTGAGTAGAGGTTTCGCGATAACGCGTCGGCCGCAGCATCGCCGTTCTCCAGTGCGGCGCAGAGCTGCTCGATTTCGTTTTCGACGGAGGTGGCGCGCGCGGGCAGCAGGTGGAGTGCGGACTTTCCGTCGCGGATGGTGAAGAGCCAGATGCGGTCGCCCGTGACCGTGTAGTGCAGTACGGTTGTGCGCGGCGGGATTTTCGTTGCGACCTCACTGAGGCTTTGCACCGCCCGGGCGCGTGGCGGTGCGGCGACGCCGGCGATCAGAACACGGGACTGCTGCTGTTCGACGAGCTCAAAGGCGGCACCAGCGCGTCCAGCCGCAAAGTACGCGTCCGCGAGATCGCGATGGAGCGCAGCGACGGTGCCATAGAAATGATCTCGATCGAGCGGCGCAGACAGCCCCTCGGCTCCGCGCTCGATGAGCGCGATTGCCTCCTCGAGACGTTCGATTGAAGCATCGAGTGATCCCTCGCGGCGCAACAGCCGCGCGTCCGCAGCGAGGAGCCAGGGCATCGCGTACGCCATCCCGCGGCCGGCGTGAAAGTCGATCGCTGCACGCACGAGCTCCGCGGCGCGCGCGGGCTGGTCGCGCTCGATGATCAGCGCGCGTGCAAAGCCGATCGTGTGTGATGCAAGAGCACGGATCGTCGGATCTGTGATCGCGCCGATGGCGCGGTCGGCGTCCGCGAGCTCACGCTCCGCTCGAGCGGTGACTCCGGAGCGCCACGACGCAAGTGCGCGCTCGGCGCGTGCGTTGCTCTCCTGAACGTCGTCGCGTCCGGGTGCGTCAAGGGTCAGTCTGTAGAACGAGTGCGCAACGTCCCACTGCTGTTCGACCATCGCCTGCTGCGCGGTCTCGCTCACGGCGATCGCGAATAGCGAGTCGTCACCCGATTCGGCGGCAGCCTGAAACGCATTCGCGCGCATCTCCCACGCCTCGGCCGGCCGTCCGAGCAGCACGAGCACGTGCGCGATCATGTGGTGGAGGCGGGCTGCATCCTGATGCTCGCCGAGCGCGGTGAAGAGCTCGGCCGCTTCGCGGTAAAGACGTTCAGCGTCACCGTAGCGGCGCAGCCGTGCGGTGACTGTGCCCTCCGCCCACCGCACTTGCGCGCTCAGTGCGCGATAGCCGCGCGGCAGCGTCTTCCCTACGCGCGAGAGGTGTTCGACCGCTTCCTCGCGTCGGGATGCGTCCGCGAGCGCGGATGCGAGGTAATACCGCGCCACGAGTGCCAGCGGATGACGCAATGTTTCGAATCGTCGAAAGGAGTCGCTCAATGCCTCGATCGCGTCATCGAGCCTCTCCTCGGCGTATGCAAGTCGTCCGCGCTTATAAACGGTGAGCGCGTGCTTGATCGACCTTCGGTCGGCGGCACTGGCGCGGTCGATCGCCTCGACCGAGTCGGCGAGGCATTGCTCACCCAATCGCCGGACGAGCAGCATCCCGATCATGCGCGCGAGCTCGAGATCCCGCGCGGCGCCCCCCGGATCGGATTCGACCTTCTCGGCCCAACTCGTGAGCAGCTTCGCCTCGCCCAGCCGGCGCGCGTCGCGCGGCGACGCGGCGACGAGCGACGCGACGAGATTCTGCGGAACCGGTCCCTTGGTGCCGATCGCGTCCAGCGTCTCTTTGAATGTGGCGATGCGCGTGGCGCGCTGGAGCGCATTACGGCGCGCAGTCGCCTCGGCTGCCCACGGCGAAGCGCGATCGAGTTTCAGGTAGTCGTTGAACGCATCCGTCGCAAACGGATCGAGGTGCAGCGCCTCGAGCGCGAGGGCTCGATTGAACGCCGCTTCCTCATGCTTCGGTTCGAGCTCCAGCGCGCGATCCGCTGCCGCCGTGCTCAGCGCCAGCATGGATGGATCCGCCGCACGGATCCCCCCTTCGTAGAGGACGGCGGCGTAGTCGCTCCAATACGTGGCGTTCGCCGGCTGCTCGCGCACAGCGCGCGCGAGTAGCGCCACCGCTTCCCTCGGACGGTTCGTGAGAGCGCGCGCAATGGCTGCGGTATGAACGGACTCGATGTCCGGCGAAGGACGCCCTGCAATGGTGAATCCGAGCGTCTGTAATCGCGCGATCGCGGGGTTTGTGTCTTCGCGTCCAGTGCGTTTCCGGTCGGCAGGCGCGAAGCGGAATCCAGTCAGGCGTGCTTCGGTCAGCCGGAAGGGCAGGCGCGCCGCCGCATCCACGAGCTGCTCGTGACGTGGAGCGTTGAACGCGTCGCGATAGCGCAAAACGAATACAGTCAGCGCCGATAGCGAAACGACAGTAAGAATCGTGGCCATGCGATTCGCGACTGGTCGCATGAGTGCCCCCCGGATTTTTTTATGGATGCCTCAGGGTACCGCCTCTGCTGCTGAATTTGCGATCTTCGGCGGCCATTCGCCTGGAACCGACTGTGATAAACAACGTCGGCAACGGAGTGCCGGAAATCAGCCGGCCACCACCTCCTCCACGGCATCATCAGATCCGACGTGGAACGAACGAGGGCAACCATGTACCAATCCGGCTTCAACAACGAATTCGCATCCGAGGCGCTGAAAGGCGCGCTGCCGGCGCGGGGGAACTCGCCGCAGCGCGTGAATTACGGGCTGTACGCCGAGCAGTTCAGCGGCTCTTCGTTCACGGTGCCGCGGGCGATGCAGAAGCGGTCGTGGCTGTATCGGATTCGGCCAAGCGTGCTTCACGAGCCGTTCAGTGAGGTCACCGGGTCGCTGGTCCGGCACGCGCCGTTCGACGAGGTGCCGACGCCGCCGAATCAGATGCGGTGGGATCCGCTGCCGATTCCGAATGCGCCGACCGATTTCGTCGATGGGCTGACCACTGTCGCCGGCAACGACGGCATCGGCATCCATCTTTACGCCGCGAACCGCTCGATGCATGGGCGCTTTTTTTACGACGCCGATGGCGAGCTGCTGATCGTGCCGGAGCGCGGTGCGCTGCGCATCGCGACCGAGCTCGGGATCGTGGAAGTGGAGCCGGGGGAGATCGCGGTCATTCCGCGCGGGACGAAGTTCCGCGTCGAGCTCCGTGGCGACGACGCGCGCGGTTATGTCTGCGAAAACTACGGCGCAAATTTTCGTTTGCCTGACCTCGGGCCGATCGGCTCGAATGGCCTCGCCAATCCGCGCGATTTCCTCACGCCGGTCGCGGCGTACGAAGAGCTCGAAGGCGATTTCGAGCTGATCGCGAAATTCGACGGCCGGCTCTGGTCGGCGCGCATCGATCACTCACCGCTCGACGTCGTGGCGTGGCACGGCAACTACGCGCCGTATAAGTACGACCTCTCGAAATTCAACGCCATCAACACCGTGTCGTTCGACCATCCCGACCCGTCGATCTTCACGGTGCTGACCTCGCCGTCCGACACGCCGGGCGTCGCGAACTGCGATTTTGTGATCTTCCCGCCGCGTTGGATGGTGGCGGAGGACACGTTCAGGCCACCATATTTTCATCGCAATATCATGAATGAATATATGGGACTGATTTTCGGCACGTACGACGCGAAGGCGGAAGGCTTCGTCCCCGGCTCCGGCAGCCTGCACAACTGCATGTCCGGCCACGGTCCCGACGCCGCCACGTTCGACGCCGCCTCGAGCTCGAAGCTCGAGCCGCGCTTCCTCGGCGACACGCTGGCGTTCATGTTCGAGTCGCGACTCATCATCCGGCCGACGCGCTTCGCGCTCAAGACGCCGCTCCTGCAACGCGACTACTGGCGCTGCTGGAACGGGCTCCGCAAAAACTTCAAAGCCGAATGAAGAAATCGCTGCGCGCGCTGCTCGAAGGGTTGATCGATTACGCCGGACTCTTTCCGCCTGCCGCGCTGTCGATGCAGGACGCGGTGCAGAACTACGCCCGCTACCGCGACGGGGAGTACGCGTTCGCACTCGGGAAGTTCGTGGTGCCGGCCGACCGCGCCGCGGAGGTGCCGGATGCGTTCCCGCTGAGCATCCTCGGTGTCGACGAGATCAAAGCGGCCACTGCGGACGACGTGGCACGGATCGCGCGCGAGGCGAATGGCCGCACGGTTTACATCGAGATCACCGAGATCGCCTTGCTCGATGCGATCGCGGCGCACGGCCTGCGCGCGAAGATCCGCACCGGCGGCATCACGCCGGACGCGTTTCCGGCGATCGGCAACATCGCCGAGTTTCTCCGCGCGTGCAAAGCGAAAGGTGTCGCGTTCAAAGCGACGGCCGGGTTGCATCACCCGCTGCGTTGCGTGCGGCCGCTCACCTACGAGCCGAACGCCGTCACCGGCTCGATGCACGGCTTCCTCAACGTCTTCCTCGCCGCCGCATTGCTCGATCACGCCGAGGCGATTCTCGAAGAAGGCGACGCGTCGGCGTTTGCGTTCGACGACGAAGGTGCCTCATGGCGCGGTCACCGCGTCTCGACGCACGATCTGATTGCGATGCGCAGAAACTTCGCGACGTCGTTCGGCTCCTGTTCGTTCGAGGAACCGATCGACGACCTCAGAGAGCTCGGCTGGCTCTCCGAGGCCGTACCGGTTACCGACGCCTCAATGTTGCCGCAGCCATGATGAAACCACGTCTGCACCCGCGTGCCGGATGGCGGCGCGCGCTGCGGCGTTGTGGCACTGCGTTTTTGCGACGAGGTCGAGCGCTTCCTGCTGATTGCCTTCACGCGCGCGTTGTGCGGCATAGCGCATGAGGCACGCGCGGTTCCGTCCCGACACCACGCAATCGAGGTAGGGGTAGTAATCCTTCTCGCAGTCGGCCGGGCCGGTATTCGACGCGGCCCATTCGAGGTTCTGGCGCACCTCCGCCGTCAGCACGCCTGCCGGCGTGGATGGGTCGAGCAGTCCATCACGCTTCCATACCTCGTCGTCACGGTCTGTGACCTTCACCGCGCCCTGCTCATCGTCTACGACCACAGTGAATTTTGCGGCGGTGAAAAGACGTCCGTACCGAGGCCCATCTTTGGGGGTGGTTTTCTCCCCGTCATCGAAGTTCTCCATGTTGCCGCCCGGCAAGGTGAAAGCGGCTTTGTAGTTCCACCCCTCTGACGCGCGGCCGCCGAGGATCGGCAGCAGGGCCGGAGTACGCTCGTTGTAGATGTTGATGCTGACCAGATTTTCTCCGCCGTGCAGCGGCAGTTGTCTTGTCTTGCTGCCACTGAAGCGGTAGCTCATTCGTTCCGTGCCATCGACGACCACGAGCGCCTCGTCGTCGGCGATCTCAATCTGCGCGTCCATCGTCACCGGAGGGCGGAAGTAGAAGATCTGGTTGAGGGTGTTCTCGACCACCGGTACTTTGCCGGTGAGGCTGTCTACGGCATTGCGGATATCACCGAAAATCTCAGTGATCGGCACGCCGGTGCGGCCGATGTGCTTCAGCAGCGCGTTTGTGTACGGTGAATACGGACGATCGCCGGAAGTTACGTCTACCGCGATGGCGACGTCGTTGGCCTTCGTGGCGTAAGCGATGAAACTGCTGTCGGGCGTGTCGCGCGGTAAGGCGAGGCCGGGCTCCCAGCCGTCTGCAGCGAACGGATTGTCGCGGCACGCGTCGAGGATGACGATGTTGACCGCCGATTTCGCGGCCATCAAACCCTTGTAGAGCGTCTGCAAAGAAACGAACTCTTCCTCGATCTGTTGCTGATCGACGAGCGGCCGGTCGACGGGCCAGAGGTAATTGACGCCGTTCACCTGAATTCCGTGGCCTGCGTAATAAAACAGCGCGGTGTCGCCCGGCTGCAGCGACGCGATGAACTTCGCGACGGCAAACTGCACTCCGAGCGTACCGAGGTTGACCGTCGCCTCGAGATCCGTCTGAAATCCCATTGTGGCGAGTCGCTTCGCCAGCTCGTCAGCGTTGTTCACGGGCGACTCCAGCGGAGTCATGCCGTCCGCGGTGTATTGCCCGTTGCCGATCACCAGTGCTTTGCGTTGCGCAGCGCCGACCGACAATGCCGACAGCGCGACGATCGCGAACGCCGCGCAAAAACATACGCGCTTCATCGTCGTCTCCTTACGGCCACTGGTTGTTGGAGCACTGGATGTTCGCGCCAAACGTCGGCTGGCGAGGCCCCGTCATCATGCAGTCCGCGCTGCCGCACAGAAGGTCGGAGAGTTTCAGGTCGCGTACAGCCGTGTTGCCCGCCAGCAGATCGCTGTAATGCTTCTGGTGCTGCCCTTGCGTTTTGCTGTCGTTCTCGACCCGGATGGTCGCGTTTCGGCGGAGTACGATCTTCTTCGTCTCGTCCGCAACGTCCCTGATTTCCCAATTGCCTTCGACGGTCGGAGTGAATTGGACCTCGCGCGCGAAGCAGCGCGGATCGAGTGTTGTGCGCGGCACGTACTCGCCGGCGACGCGATAGCAGGCCTTCACGTCCAGCGTTCCTCCCGTGTAGTCGAGATACGCGGCCGTTTTTCCGTTGACATGTGCCGAGCCGTTCTTGATCTGCTGATGCAGATCATCGTTGCCGGTCAGTACGTCTGTGAGGCGCGGCACATGCTCGTCGAACGATGATGTCTGGGTCACTGACGAGCCGGTGGTACCCCATACCTGCAGACGTTCGTCGGAGAGGTCGTAAATCCACGGCCGCGCGTTGTTTCCCGTCTGGAC
Organism: Thermoanaerobaculia bacterium; assembly: GCA_036388835.1. Lineage (GTDB taxonomy): Bacteria > Acidobacteriota > Thermoanaerobaculia > Gp7-AA8 > Gp7-AA8 > QHVT01. The sequence continues at coordinate 6,975 of DASVRB010000386.1, forward strand.
GACCTTCCAGTTCCCGGCCGCACTGACGCGTTGTGCGTGCGGCACGACGAGCAGCGGCTTGTGGCTCGGCTTCTCGTCGACCAGCACGGCGCGTTTTGCGTTCGTGGCCGTGTCCGTTCGCACGTGAAGCACCAGTCCCTCGAAGATGATGGTTGCAGCGATGACGGCGATGATCTGCATGAATCTCCCTCCTGTGGTGATAGTAGATGGACGCGGCTTCCTGTTTTACCGGACATTCTCGTCCGGTCTGGCCGGAGCACGCCGCCGCCCGGAGCTCGTGTTGCTACAGGAGAGCGTTGCGGCGCATTCGCGAGAGTGTGGCCTTACGTTCGAGTCGCGGCGCCGCGCCGACGTTCGCGATCGCGGCGGTCAGATCCTCGATCGGAAGCGGTGGCCCGGTTGCGATAGTCTCCCGCCTCGATGACTGACTTTCCGATCGAGAACCTGCCGTTTGGCGTTTTCCGGCGCGACGGGGAAGCGCACATTTGCACTGCATTCGAAGACCGCATCATCGACCTGCATTCGGCCGCGAGTGCGGGGCTGATCGATGAGCCGTCGCTGCGGGAGCCGCTGCTCAATTCGTTCATGGCGGCGCGCAGGACGGTGGCGGTGAAGGAGCGGATTCGCGAGCTCATTCGCGGCGGCGAGGCGGACGCGCACAGTGTGCCGTTGGCGGGCGCGGAGATGCTGCTGCCGATGCGCGTCGGCGACTACACCGATTTTTACGCGAGCGTGCATCACGCCACGAACGTCGGCTCGATGTTTCGCCCCGACAATCCGCTGCTGCCGAATTACAAGTGGATACCGATCGGCTATCACGGTCGCGCGTCTTCGATCGTCGTGAGCGGCACGGCCGTCCGGCGTCCGAACGGACAGACCCGCGAGGATCAGAACGCGCCGCCGCAGTTCGGCCCGTCGAAACGGCTCGATTACGAGATGGAGCTCGGCGTGGTGATCGGCGCCGGCAACGCTCTCGGCGAGCCGATCGCGGCGCGCGACGCGCTGGGGCACGTCTTCGGCTTCTGCCTGGTGAACGACTGGTCGGCGCGCGATGTTCAGACGTGGGAGTACCAGCCGCTCGGACCGTTCCTGGCGAAGAACTTCGCGACCTCGATCTCGCCGTGGATCGTGACGCTCGACGCGCTGGAGCCGTTCCGCACGAATGCGTTCGTGCGCGCGGAAGGAGATCCGGAGCCGCTGCCTTACCTCACTGACGACGTCGGCTTCGACATCACGGTGGAAGTGTGGCTGCGCAGCGCGCAGATGACGGAGCCGGTCCGCCTCAGCCGCGGCAACTTTCGTGACATGTACTGGACCGTCGCGCAACTCGTCGCCCATCACACCTCGAACGGCTGCAACCTCATGCCCGGCGATCTCCTCGCGAGCGGCACGATCTCCGGAACGGAGAAAGACTCGCGCGGCTCGCTGCTCGAGCTGGCCTGGCGCGGGACGGAACCGGTGGAGCTGCCGACTGGCGAAACGCGGCGCTTTCTGCAGGATGGGGACGAGGTGATCTTGCGCGCGTATTGCGAGCGCGAGGGGCACGCGCGGATTGGGTTTGGGGAGTGTCGCGGAGTGGTATTGCCGGCGCGGTGACCGGTTCCAGTGGAGCAGCGGGCTTTAGCCCGCCGGTGTTGCGCGAGACGCGTTGTTGTGTCATCCCGCGCGTTAGCGCGGGATCCCCTGCCGGAGCGAGAGAGCGTTGCTCATCGGAAGGGGATTCCGCGCTGACGCGCGGAATGACACAGGTGCAGGCGCCGGTGCGCGTGAGAACCGCGGCGTCGTAAGAGCCGCCGCTCCACAACGGTTCAGAAGCGCGTCCCCCCACATGTCACATCGAGCGTAGTCGAGGGGCCTGGGCCGCCGGGGCGCGATGCACGTACGGGCGGGGCGCGATGCACGTACCTCCCGCCCCGCCCGCCCAGATCCCTCGCTGCGCTCGGGATGACGGGCCTGCGGCCCGTCAATTCGCGATCGAGTTGGGTCCCGAACTGCCCCGCCGTTTCCGAGCAAACCCGCGCGTCACCGCGGCCTGCACGGCTTCGCGCAATTCGGCGGCGAGGGCGCCCGTCCAGACGACTTCGCCGCCGTCGGCGAAGCGGATCTCGGCCTGCAGGGTTTCGTTGAACGCGATGCTGACGACGCGGGTCGCGGGATCGGGGGTGGGCATGCGGCGATGGTAGCGCAGCGTCAGTGCGCGACGATGTCCAGTGCCTCTTCGCCGGCGCCGCGCAACACGCCGTCGATCGATTCGCCGGCGAGCAGCATCGCGAACGACGACCGCCAGATGCGCGCGAGCTCCTGCGCGGCGACGCGCACCAGCGGCACGCCGTTGCGCTCGATGAGAAACGTGCCGAACGCGGTGTGCCCGATGCGCTGCGCGCGCACGCCGCGATTGTTTGCGAGCTCCAGCACGCGGTCGCAATCTTCTGCACTGCATGCGACGATCGCACGCGCTTGCGACTCGCTCGCCAGCAAACCCGTCGCGTCGAGGTCGTCGGCATGTCCGCCGAGGTCGACGTGCGCGCCGATGCCTTCCATCGACATCTCGGCGAGCGCGATGCCGAGGCCGCCGTTCGAGATGTCGTGCGCACTCCGCAGCAACTTTGCGGCGTGCAGCTCGAGCAGCAATTCGACGAGCGCTTTCTCGCGCTCCAGATCGACGCGCGGCGCCGCGGCGAGCGCATCGGGGGCGAACAGCTGCTGCCATTCGCTGCCGCCCAGCTCATCGCGCGTTTCGCCGAGGAGGATCACCTCGAGATTCGCCTCCGCGAAGGCGAGACCGCAGCCGTCACGGTCGCTGTCGAGCAGGCCGACCATGCCGACCGTCGGCGTCGGATAGATGCCGCGGCCTTCGGTCTCGTTGTAGAACGACACGTTGCCGGAGACCACCGGCGTGTCGAGCGCGAGGCATGCGTCGCTGATGCCGCGAATGCATTCGGAGAACTGCCACATGATCTCCGCCCGCTCCGGCGAGCCGAAGTTGAGACAGTCGGTGATCGCGACCGGCCGTCCGCCCGACACCGCGATGTTGCGCGCCGCCTCGGCCACCGCCTGTTTGCCCCCCTCGTACGGATCGAGATAGCAGTAGACCGGATTCACATCCGATGTCATCGCCAGCGCGCCGCCGGTGTCTTTGATGCGCACCACCGCGGCGTCGCGTTTCTCCGGACCGGCGATCGTGTTCGTGCGCACGGTGGTGTCGTACTGGCCGAAGATCCAGTTCTTCGAGCAGAGATTCGCCGACGCGATCATCCGCAGCAGCATGTCGGTGCGATCGCCGTCTTCTTCGCGCGGCCGCTCGAGCAGCGGCGCGATGCGATCGGCGTATTCAGGACGCGCGATCGGACGCTCGTACACCGGCGCCTCGGTGGAGATCGGATCGACCGGGATGGCCGCGACTTCTTCGCCGTTCCACATCAGCCGGACGAATCCGTCGTCCGTCACTTCGCCCACCACGGCAGCGTTGAGGTCCCACTTTTCGAACGCGCGCACGACCTCGGCCTCGCGGCCCTGTTTCGCGACGATGAGCATCCGCTCCTGCGATTCGCTGAGCATCACTTCGTACGGCGTCATGCCGCTCTCGCGCATCGGCACGCGGTCGAGATGCATGCGAATGCCGGTGCCGGCGCGGCCGGCCATCTCAAATGACGACGAAGTCAATCCCGCCGCCCCCATGTCCTGAATGCCGACGATGGCGTCGGAATCCATGATCTCGAGACACGCTTCAAGCAGCAGTTTCTCGGTGAACGGATCGCCGACCTGCACGGTCGGACGCTTTTCTTCCGAGGCCTCGTCGAATTCCGCGGAAGCCATCGTGGCGCCGTGAATGCCGTCGCGTCCCGTCTTCGAGCCGACATAGATCACCGGATTGCCGACGCCTTCGGCCGTGCCCTTGAAAATCTTTTCGGCGCGTGCGACGCCGAGGGAGAAGACGTTGCAGAGAATGTTGCCGTTGTAGGAAGGATGGAACGACGTCTCGCCGCCGACGGTGGGGATGCCGATGCAGTTTCCGTAGCCGCTGATGCCGCGTACGACGCCG
>DASVRB010000387.1:0-15445 GCA_036388835.1 Thermoanaerobaculia bacterium
GTGCGCAGTTCCGTGAGGTGGATGGCTCGAATCGGCCATTTCGTCGTAGTCAGCGCGAGATTGTCCGTCCACCCGGTTCCGGTGACGTTTGCAGTGGTCATGAGGGCGGTGATTGCGTTGCGTAGTTCGATGACATGCGCCGCGCGGATTCGAGTCACGTCCTGCTGCAGCGGCTCGGCGAACGTGAAGGTCGTGCCGATATCGACGTTGGAGTAGGCGGACGGCGTACCGTCGAGATGCACCGCCCGGACGCGATAGGCGTACGCCCCACCGGCCGGGACGCTTTGATCGATCCAGGAGGCGGCGGTCACAGTCGTCGCGAAACCGTAGCCTGCCGCGCCGCTTTTGCGCTCGACCTCGTAATGCGCGACCGAGGTTGCGGCGGTCCAGACGAGATCGATCCGGCCGGAGCTCACGCTCGTGGCCACAAGGTACCGGGGCGGGTCTGCTACTGTGACGGTAACCGTCTTCTCGGTTGTCGTTCCGCACGAGTTCGTCACGCGGATGCGGAATGTTGTGGTGGAGGACAACGGGTCTGTGCGGTAGGTCCGGGAATTCGAGCCGACCGCAGTCGTGCCGATGAACCAGGCGTAAGTAAACGGCGTGAGATTCCCGGCCACCGTCACAATGAGCGTCGCCTGGCCGCCGGGCTCGATGGTGATCGGCGCCGGGCCGCTCACCGATGGCGTCGGGCAGGTCACAGTGACGGTCACCGTGCGCTCGCTAGTCGAGCCGCAGTCGTTCGTCACGCGCACTGTGTAGGACGTGTCTGCATAGAGCACCGGTGTCGTGTAGCTGGCCGAGGTTCCGACCTGCACGCCGCCGTGCAGCCATTGATAAGTGAACGTGCCGGATCCGGCGTTTACCGTCAGGATTGCGCTGTCACCGGCAATGATCGTGACGGAGGACGGACCAGACAGCGACGGAGCGCTGCACACCGTCACCGCGACAGTCGAGCTCTGGGCGACGCCGCAGCTGTTCCGCGCCTCGAACCAGTACCGGGTGGTCGTGGTCAGCGCCGGAGTCGTATAGGTCGTTCCGGTGCCGACTGGTGTGTTGCGATTCGGCGCGAGGCCCTTGTACCAGGTCACCGTCATCGGGCCTGTCCCCCCGACTGCCGCGGTGAGAGCGGCGGACGCTCCAGACGCAATGGTGATGTCGTCAGGCGCGGACGGCGAGGGTGAGGTACAGAGGAGGGCATTTCCGAACGCGATCGATTTGGGACGGGCCATTCCGTTCGCGGCGTCGATCAGCTGCGTGTCGACGACCTTCGCCGAGCCGTCATGTGTGACTTTGTGCGGAAGCCCGTTCGAGTGATAGGTGACCTCGTCGACGTAGCCGGGAATCGAGCGCAGATGACCTTTGACGTACGTCTGCGAGATGGTACCGGTGGCGGCGGAGCCGCAGGCGCCATTTGGATAAATGCAGGTGGGGTATCCGTGTGTTGCGGGCAGGCCAAGGTCGTTCGACGTAAAGGTCTGCTCCAGCTTCTGATACGTCGTCCCGGTCGTGGCGTTCTCGATGAGCGTCGTCTTCTTCGTCAGCCGGCCGGCGTTCGCACCGCTGCCCGACCCGCCATATGTGAACGAGTCGGTCACGACGACGTCTCCGAGGGCGGTGCTGTAGTTGTGACGGACGGTGCGGATCAGCCGCCCTTGCGACAGTCCATTGTTGTTTGCGCTGTCGTACTCGAATGCCTTTGCGATACGGAACGTCTCGGAGCCGGCCGCCGGCTCGCGTGACGCGACCTCGACCAGGCGCTCGGCGGCGTCATAGGTGAGCTTCAGGTCGAAGATGCCGCGGCTGGCGCCAGCCAGTTGCAGCGTGGCGTGGCCTTTGGCGTCATAATCGTCGTAGTCGGTCTTGCCGTTTTCAGGATGCTCCTCGTAGTCGAGAAAGCCGCGCGCGTCGTAAACGAACTTCCGCGGCTGCGTCGTCGCCACGCCGTTGACGGTCGCCGTCATCTGGACACCTAAAAGCCGGTCCGCAAGATCGTAGGTGTACTTCGTCTCAGAAACGGCATCGTGCACTTCCGTCAAACGGCCGTAGGCGTCGTAGACCTCGCGCACTTCAACGTTCCCCTCGTTCACGGCCGAGCCGCCGGCGTACACCACGCCCACCGACTTAGCGCGTTTCAACTCCCGCGCACCGCCGCCCGTATACGTCACGCTGCTGCTTTTTCCGTCGGGCGTGGTAACGCTCGTGACCCTGCCATACAGGTCATATGCGTACTCTGTAAAGAGAGAGGGGGTAGTCGACTGCCATTCGCTCACTTTCGCGACACGGCCCAAAGCGTCATAAGCGGTCGCCTTGAGGGCTGTCTTATCGTCCGGCATCTCTCGTTTTTCCAAGATCACGCGGCCGAAGCCGTCATACTGAATCGTCTGCACGGAGTCGTTCGCGACATTGGAGGAGTCGACCGTGACGAGCACCGTTGCCTGCGAGTAACCCGGGGTGCCGCGCTTCTTGTAGTCGTACGTGAGCTTGGCGGCACCCGGCGTACTCACTGAGGTCAGGCGCTGCACCGCTCCGTAAACGTACGTCGTCACGATGCCGGTCGTGTCGGTGGACGTTCGCACCAGCCCCGTTGACGGATCGATCGCGTACTGGGCGAGCGTCAGGATCGACGTGCCGGCGGAGTCATGGGCATGTGTGTACGACAGCGCGCCGTACGCATATCCGTGTGTCTGCCGGTATGTACTGCCCTCGGACGAAGCACACAGGTCGGTAAGATCGGAGGTGCTGCCAGTGTCACCGCCGAACCAATCCTGCCGATTCAAGTTGCCATAGACGTCATGACCATAGAGCGTGACCAGGTCGTGAGTGGCCGCGGTGTCAGACGCAGGATTCGAGAGCGTGCGGACACCTTTGAGCAGTCCGTCAGCCGCGAAGCACGCGTGCGTCGCCGCAAAGACCGTCGTTCCTGACTTCAGCTTCGTGCGGGTGTATTTGTGAAGCACCCACGGATCAGCCGCTTTGATCGCGCGTTTTCCGTCTGCTTTACGGCCGTGCGCTTGCGATTCGGAGTTGTAATCGATGTACGTAGTTCGCGAAGGATCGGAGCCGAAAGTGCCGGTGGTGGTGGTGGAGCGATAGTTGCCGTAGCCGTCAAAGTCCGACTGCGCCACGTCGACGTATTTGCCACCGTCGCCGACATAGACGGTGCGGTGTCCAATCCGGCGCCAGTCGTCGTCGATCCGGTGATTGGTCGTTCCGTCCTTCTCGTACGTCACGTACGTCCGCCGCTGAGGCGTCGCCGGACACACGCTCGGTGACGCATTCGTACAGTCGAACGTTTCGGTCGAAAGAAAGCGCCCGTTCAATTCGTACCGCCGTGTGAAGGGCAGTCCGTATTCGCTGGCGTGAAAACCGCCGGCGGAATCGAGGACCTGGCCGTCATATCCCGGCCACACGGAGAAGTAGTGAACGTTCTTGTCCTTCTCTGGATTGATGACCGTGACCACAAACTGCTCGCCCGGCATCTCGCCCGTCGCCCCGGTCGGATCTTCGCCGGCGGTGCACGGATAGATCTCCCCCGGCGACTCCATCACCAACTGGTATTCCCAGGTGGCCGTCAACGTACCGTTCTCGTCGTAGTGCTTCTTGTGGCGGACGCCTGTGGTTTTGGAAAAAAACTCGTCGTTGACGGCCATGGAGCTGCACTGCTCGCTGTGCACAACCGACCACCGCTGATACTCCCACGCGATCGTGCCGCCTGTGGGCAGCGTCAGCTGTTTGAGGTGTCCGCCCGCCGCGCCGTCCGCGATCGCCGAAGACCAGTACGTCATCTCGTATTGTGAGTCGTCGGGCAGCGTGATGGATGTGAGGGTCGGCGCAGAAACAGTGTTCGAATCGCCCCAGTACTGATTGCCACCGCGCCGTTCGCGGTCCAGCGTGGCCTGCGTGTATCCGAACGTGTACCTGTCGACTGAGCCCTGGAAGCCGCTGAGCACGACTTCGCTCACAGTCTGTACCGCCTTGCCGTCGTGCGTCTGGCTCTTGAAGCAGATGTCGTGCTGGCGACTATGCGAATCGGAAATCAGCCAGGCCGCGACTTCGTCGGTGCACCGAGTGGAGTCCGCCGCGTACGTGAAGTTGACGAAGTTCTTGGGCGTGCCGTCGGCGTTCACGAACTGGTCGCGCATCCGGACGATCCGCCAGTCGGTGCTGGAGACGTTTTCGTACTCGTGAGTCTCGCCACCGGCGAACTCCACGAGCAACCTCGCGCCCACCTTCCGCACGCGAATTTGGGAGCCGTCTCGGGTGTACCAGGTATTTGCCTCTTCGAGCGCCGCGGGATCGCCCGGGTTCTTCGTCGTGTGGAGCTTATGGATCGCTCCGTCGGAACCCTCGTATTCGGTGACGCTGGACAGTCCGGACGTGGAACTGTTCCACTTCAGCCGGCCGAAGCTCATGCGCCAGCCGATCCCGGCGTTCGAACGCGGATCGAGCTGCGCTTGCGTGAATTCCCTCCCTGCCTCAACGTCGCGAACCGTGACGTACTCCCACATCTTCGCGTTGTACATGAGCGGCACGCGATACGAGAGACCCGCGCTGACTGGATACGTTCCGCCGATCGCCGGCGTCACGAGCACATTGCCGTTAAAGAGGTTCACGCTCTCGGTTGACCCGAACTGGTAAACCTTTTCGGAATGAAATCCACGCTCGACAGTGGGGTGCTGCTGCGCGGCGGCGAACGGCCCGAGCAACGCGGCGGTCAGGAGAAACGAAGCAGCGCGTTTCATCGGGTCGTCCGCGCGGAGACGAGCTCCAGTTCGAATGGGTCGAGGGCCAGGAAGAGATCGCCGGGTGTCAGCACGCGCGGCGCCGGCGCGTTCCCGGCGAGCGCCACGAGCCTGGCCGGATCGAGGCGCATGATTCGTCCATTCTCTGCGTCATCGTCGTTCGTGCCGTTCTGGTCCACGTCCATTCGCCATGCGCCTACGGCCGGGCGGACGACGATTACGTAAGCGGCCGTACCGGTCAGCTCTACGGCGGTGACCTCATCCGGGTTGGCACCGCGGCGCAGTCCCGCAGGTGAGCGCACCTCCGGCACGGCGAAGCCCTCAGGGGTGACGACGATGTATCCGCCGGTGTGAAGGTCGACCACTGTCCATAGCGAACGGGAGTGAACGTCGGAGTCGAAGGCGAACGTGACTCGCCCATCGCCATCGGCGTCCGAGGCGAGACGGTGCCAGCGCTGGATCACTCCACCGTATTCACCGGCAGCGTGCTCCACACCGAACAACAGAACCTCCGCGCGACGTGACACACCGTCGACCGAGATCGCGCGCGCGTCGATTCGCGCCGTCATGGAAGCGTCGGCGTTCGCGGCAGGAGGCGCGGTAAGGAGGTTGGGGGTCTCGGCTGCGAGCGTGGCAGCGACGCCAACGAGTAGCGAGAGCAGCAGCACGGCCCGGCGTACTCGGACCATCCAAGCGGCACAAATGCGACTTTGGTTCATGAAGAACTCCGTTTTCTGAAAAATCGACTCGACGACCGCCAAGTGGCTCGTCGGCGGCGCTGAACGCTTCCCTGCGTCAATTCGCTGTCGACTTACTGCATCGACAACAGCACGAGAATCTCGCCGGTACCGCTTTCGAGCGGCTCGAGCGCTTTGCCGATGATGGTGCCGGGCTGGTGGAAGTTGCGGCCGTTGATGGCCATCGGCTCGGAGCGCATTGCGGTTCCAGAAACGCTGCTCGTCACGAGCAGGTCACCGACGCGGATCGGCGCATTGCGCGCATCGACGCGGACTTTGACGCGGCCGGTCGTGGCGATCTGTTCTTTGTCGTCTCCGGCGACGCCAAGCACGATGCCGGGCTGTGCCGAAACCACGCCGGCGACGGTGGTGTCGTATGGTGCGGACGACGGCATGACTTCGTTGCCTTTGGCGACATTCAGTACGACGACGGTTCCGGGAGCCATGTCCGTGGTCGCCGGTACCCACTCCGCCAGATCCTGGTAAATGGCGCCGAGCACGGTAGCTCCGGTGATGCTGCCGGTCGCCGTGATGTTTCCGGCCGCGGTGATGTGTCCGTTGATCGTCAACTTCTGTGAGGCGGGATTGGTCGTGCTGACTGGCTGTCCAATCACCACCTCGCCTGTGCTTTTGATCCGCATCCGCTCGATGGGGCCCGCACCGGTCGCCGTCACGCGGGTGCCGAACGTGAGCGCTCCCGCATAGTTACCCTCGACGGTGCTCTCCTTGACGCCCGAAACCGCTGCAATAGTGGTCGTGGCTCCGCTGCTGCTGTGAATAGCGTCGAATGCGATGCCAGAACCGTTGTTCACTGCGTCGAATGGACGCGACGACTTCAACCCGATGGACACCGGATTGCCCGGGAACGTAGTCACGTCCGAGTCCCCTGTCGTGTACAAGCGGTGCGTCGCATGCGGGTTGCCGCCGACTCCGAGCCTTGCCCCGATTCGAGCCGTGCCGAGCTTGTCGTTGAGCACGATGTTGTTCATGTTGACCCCCTGAGCAGGAGTCGTTTCGCCCGACGTCCAACTGAACGAGGACGGCGCTTTCGCGTTCCAGCCGACATACGACATGGCCACGTGAGGGAAATACCAGTACGTAGTCGGAGTGCCGATTTTGATGACGACCACAGGTTCCGTATTGCCGGCCCGGACTTCTGTCGTCATCTCGACCGGCAGTTCCGTTCCAGACACATCGCAGTTCGCCTGAACGAGCCCGTAGTTCGGCGCATACGCGTATCCGGAGCAGCGGATTTCGAACAGATCTCCAGCACCCTGGTACTGAAACCCTTCAATCACGATCGAGAACATGTTGGATTCGCTTTGCGCGATCGGCGTGATCAGCTTGATGTAGCCGGTAGATGGACCGTCGAGATTCTTCCATCGCGTCGCGACGATACGGTGGCTACGCTCCTCGGCCATTCTGAGAACGCCCGTCAGCGACATGTCGCCCCTGAGGTCGAGTTTGTCCGCCGGAGTCGCTGTGCCGATGCCAACGTTACCGTCGCCGCGAACGACGAACAGGGCGGAGCTCAACGAGCTGAAGACGGTGAACGACGAGTTCGCGTCCGACGTGCCGAGCGTCGCCTTGATGTCGTTGCTGTTCGCGTAGTTGAAGGTCGCCGCGTTGGTCGTCAGCCGCAACTGTGGCGCCCCGTCCGTGGCGATGGTTTGCTCCGATCTACCCGGCGCGGCCGCGGGTTCAGCTGGAGGCTGCGCAGCAGGAACGACCCTGACGCCGGACGAGCCCGCTTCTTCGGGCTCGGGCGGCGGATAAACCTGTGCAGAGAGGGAGAGCGAGAGGGAAGAGAATAGGGCGGCGGCCAAGACGAGTGAACGCATGAGGAACCTTTCCTTAAGCGTGACCGTGTACACACGGACGCTCCGTGCAAGGCTCACGCGACGATGAATGGGTGGGAAGTGCGCAGGAAGCTGCGGACCCGACGCTTCACTATCGCATCCGCACAGCGATATGTCAAGTTATTTGCAGCGCTAAATACTCCTCCCCACCGCCGGCACAATAACGCGCAATTCGTCCATAAGGCGTGCGAATTGGTCGGGATATAGGGATTGCGGGCCGTCACATACCGCTTTATCGGGATCGTGGTGGACTTCGATGAGCAAACCGTCGCCTCCGGCGGCGACGACGGCTCTTGCGAGCGGCATGACTTTGTCGCGGCGGCCGACGGCGTGCGACGGGTCGCCAATTACCGGGAGGTGCGAGAGTTTGTTGAGGACGGGGATTGCAGATATGTCGAGGGTGTTGCGTGTGTACGTTTCGAATGTACGGATTCCACGCTCACAGAGAATGACGTCGTAATTGCCGCCGGACATGATGTATTCGGCGGCAAGGAGCCACTCCTGAATGGTGGCGGACATTCCGCGCTTCAATAAGACCGGTTTGCGGATCTGTCCCAGTGCTGCCAGCAGATTGAAGTTCTGCATGTTGCGCGCGCCGACCTGCAGGATGTCGACGTAGTCGAGCATTTTGTCGATCTGGCTGATTTCCATGACTTCCGACACCGTGGCCATGCCGGTCTCGTCGCCCGCGGCGCGCAAGAGTTTCAATCCCTCGACGCCCATCCCCTGAAATGCATACGGCGAGGTGCGCGGCTTGTAGGCGCCGCCGCGCAGGACGCGCGCTCCTGCACGTGCGACGCGACGCGCGGTCTCGAACATCTGCGTCTCGTCTTCAATGGTGCAGGGACCGGCCATGACCACCACTTTGTCGCCGCCGATCTCCACGCCGCGCGCACGCACAATGGTGTTCTCGCGCTTGAAGGTACGGCTGGTGAGTTTGTACGGCTCACTGACGCGCACGACTTCCTGTACGTCCTCGAGTAATTCGAATTCGCGCGGGTCCACTGTGTCGACGCGGCCGACGACGCCGAGGACGGTCTGGTCGGAGCCGGTGGAGCGGTGGACGTCGAAGCCGCGCGCGCTCAATTCCGCGACCACGCGCTCGATGCTCGAATCTGCTGCATGTTTCTTCATCACGATGACCATTGGACCGATCTCCTATCGTTGCGCGGACTCGCGCTCCACTCTTCTCGATTCGTCGATGATTCGTTCGAACAGACGGCGGACGGCGGCATGGTCGAGCGGGCCGTCGGATACGGACTCGACGTGCTGCAGCACTTCCTTTTCGCGCTCCGGTACATAGACCGGCAGGCCGAGGTGGCCTTTGAGCTCGCCGATCTCGACCGCGTATTTCGCGCGTTGATTGAGGAGCTTCACCAGCACTTCGTCGACGCGGTCGATCGCGTCGCGCAGCCGTTTCAGTTCCGCCCGGTTCTCGATGTCCGTCATAAGCAAAAAACCTCTTCCCGGGCGGGAAGAGGTTCGATTTGCGTCTGCGTTCGAGTGCCCCTTCTCGCGTCGGGGCAAATGCCGCCGCGCGCTACGTGTAGTAGCCGTAATAAAACGCGGAGGCGGCGGTGGTGAAATTCAAGAGGCGTTCAGGGTACGCGCCGCGCGAATGCGGTGTCAATTGTCGCGACTGCGTGCGCTACACTCCCCGCCCATGCTCGCCGCCGCTCAGCGCTGTTCCGTGCACGATCAGCGGCCGGCGTTCGCGCGCTGCATGGCCTGCACGAAAACGCTCTGCCAGCAATGTGCGACGCAGTGGGACGGGATCTGGCACTGCGCGGCCTGCCTCGGCGCAAAACGGGGCACGAAAGTGGAGCGCTCCCCCGTCCTGGCGTGGATCGGAGTCGTGGCCACGTCGCTCATCCTTCTGTACACCGGCGCGCGGGTGATGGTGTGGACCGCCGCGGTGATCGCGGGTCTGTTTTGATTCGGACGCCCCTCTCCACGACCTCCGTGCTCGACGAGGCGGCCGACACCGTCGCCGCAACCGTTTCGTGGGCCGGTTTCCTGATTGCGACCGCCATCCCCTATCGATTTCTGCAGGCGCTCTTTCTCGATCAATTGATGGAGGTCGGCTCGGCCGCCGCGCGTTACGGCAATCTCCTCGGCGCGACCGCGAACATGACCGTCGCCACGATGCTGCTCTCGTTCTGGGGGCGCGCCGTCTATGCACGCGCCTGCAGACTGGCGATGTCGCGCGGCAACACGCCGGGTGCGGAAGTGTGGCGCGTGCCGCGCGTGGCGCTGGCGAGCTACGTCCTCACCGCCTCCGCGGCCACGCTTCTCGGCTACGTCTCTCTCTTCACCGTATTCGGCTTCCCGATCGCCGTCATCGTGGCGGGACTCGCGGTCGGCACGCTCGAGCTCAACGACCGCATCAGCGTCAGCCGCCCGTTCGCACTCCTCTCGCGCTACGCGAAAAAGGCGCACATCCTGATCGCGCTGCTGTTCGTGCTCTTCTGCGGACTGGCGGTCGCGCTGGTCAACGTCTTCTTCGCGTTTCAACTCGCCACGTGGCTGACCGGCGCGGTCGCTGGATTCGATGCGCCGCAATGGCAGCGGCTGTTCTCCCCCGGCAATCGCCGCTTCACGCTGATGCTGTTCGCCGGCGCGCTGGTGCTGGTCGAGCCGTTCTGGATCGCGGCACACGTGATCTTCGTGCGCAAAGCGGGGGCAGAAGAGAGCGGCGACGACCTGCGCGCCTGGTTCGATGAATTGAGGCGCGTCGCATGAGAGCGCTGTTCCTCGCGGTCACGATCCTCATCGCGAGCGCCGCGTCGGCGATGCCGCTCGGCGAGTACGTGGCCGCACTCGAGCGCGTGCATGGCTATCTATCGACCAATCAACTCGCGCTGGCGAAACGCGACGCGGCCGCACTGACGACGGCGGAAGTGGAATGGCCGAGTGGACGCTTCCGCGCCGACACCTCGCTGCTCGGCGAGATTGCACGCGCGCCGCGCGCCGACCGCCAGCTCCTCGGGCGCCTCGAAACGACGATCGCCGAACTGCGCCGCACCGCGACGAGCGAAGGCTCGCGCGCGAACGACAAACTGCTGCAGGAACTCGCCGAACAACAGAAGGTCGCGGAGCTGCTGCCGGGCGGCGACGTCAAGACCAAGGTCAACGTCGAGGCGCCGCTGCTCGACCGCATCGCGCAATCGATCATCGAGATGTTCAGTTGGCTCGGCGAGAAGATCTCGAAGTTCATCAAATGGCTTTTCAGTCTTTTCCCCAAACGCGGCGCGAAACCCGAGCAGACGAGTGGACTGGAATGGATCGTGACCGCCGTCACGATTGCCATCGCCGTGGCGATCGCGCTGCTGGCATTCACCGTCGTGCGGCGCGCGCGGCGGCGCGAAGACGCGGCTGTGGCGACGAGCGAACCGATCGGCTCCGCGCGTGACGAGGATCCGCTGTCGCGCGGCGCGACGGAATGGGAACGCTACGCCGCGCAGCTCGCATCCGCGGGCCGGTATCGCGAGGCGATCCGCGCCTGGTACCACGCGGTGCTCGTGACCTGCTATTCGGCGGGCGTGCTGCACTTCCGCAAAGGACGGACGAACTGGGAGTACATCGCGACGCTCGGGCCGTCGGTGCCGTGGCGCGCGGAGCTGATCGAGCTGACGCGCCGCTTCGAGCTGGAGTGGTACGGCCACGCGCAGAGCACAGACGAGGCGCTCGAAGACTGCAGCGCGCGCGCACGCAGCATCCTCGAACAACTGCGGCAGCGAGGTGCCGCGTGAAGCGCACGTGGCCGCTCGTCGTTGCGCTGGCCGCATTCGCGCTGCTCGCGGTGCTCTGGATCCTCAGCGACCGTCGCGCGGCGCAGCGGGTGTACGACGACTACTCGACCGCGAACACTTCGCCAAAAGGCCTCTCCCTCGGCTACGCGTATCTCGGCAAACAGCGGAAGGTCGGCATCCTCACGCGTCCGTTCGGCCGGCAGCCGCTCGAGCGCAATGCAACCGTGTTCCGGCTCGCCGATCGCGTGGCCATTCAGTTCGACACCGAGCCGATCGACGACAAACAGGTCGGCCCTACGAAGCCACGCCTGCAACCGCTGCTGAACGATGAGGCGGAAGCATTCGTGCGCGGCGGAGGCCGCGTCGTCATCGCCGTGACGCAAGGCGTGCTGCCGTGGGGATCGGTCGACGAGGAGGTCGCGCAGAAGGTCTTCCCGATCTGGCCCGCGGTGCAGTCGATCGCGCTCGAGGAGTACACCGGCGGGTACACGTCGATGCCGCCGCGCATGCACGCGCTCTTCACAGCGGGCGACAAAGTCATCGCGGCGCGCGAGCGGATCGGCAGCGGCGAGCTGTATCTCCTCTCGACCCCCGAGGCGTTGCGAAACGCGGCCCTCAACAAAAACCTCGCGCTGCTCGAAGGACTGGCTGGCGATGCGCGGCCGGTCTACTTCGACGAGTTGATGCACGGCATCACCAGCGGCGACGGCGCGCTCGAGCTGATGAAGGAGTGGAACCTCGGACCGTTCCTGCTGCTGCTCGGACTGACCGCGCTACTGATTTTCTGGCGCGCGGGAACACGGATCGGGGCGGCCGAGGACGATCATCGCGACACACGCTCCGAGGCGGTCGATCTCGTGCGCTCCCTCGGCGCGCTGTATCGCGACGTCACGCCGGAGAGCCAGGCACTCGCGCTGTACCACGACGCGCTCACGCGCACCATCGCGCACAGCAGCGGCCTGCGGGGCGACGCGCTGCACAAACGCGTCGAAGAACTGACGGGCGGGCAGCGGACGCTCGACGCAATCAACAACGCATTCGCCACCGCGGCGGCCGCGGGCTCGAGCTCCGCCGCGCGCGGACGCAGGAGAAATTGATGGAAACGATCAACGACATCGCCTCACGATTCGGTGCGCTGCGCGAGCAGCTCGATCGCGTGATCATGGGTCAGCCGCGCGTGAAGACGCTCGCCGTCACGTCGATCCTCGCGGGCGGCCACATGCTGCTCGAAGGCGTCCCCGGCACCGGCAAGACCTTGCTCGCGCTGACGCTCGCGAAGCTGCTCGGCTGCCGCTTCCGGCGCATCCAATTCACGCCCGACCTCATGCCGTCGGACCTGGTCGGCGCGAATGTTTTCAATCAGAAATCGCAGGAATTTGCGTTCCGCGCCGGCCCTGTCTTCACCGACATCCTGCTCGCCGACGAGATCAACCGCACGCCGCCGCGCACGCAGTCGGCGCTGCTGGAGGCGATGCAGGAGAGCGCGGTCACGATCGACGGCGCACGCTACAAAATCTCGCCGGTCTTCACGGTGTTCGCGACACAGAACCCGGTCGAGTTCGAAGGAACGTATCCGCTGCCGGAAGCGCAGCGCGACCGCTTCCTCTTCAAGATCAACATCGACTTTCCGGAGACGGACGACGAAGTGCGGATGCTCGACGAATACGCCGCCGGTCGCCGTCTGCACGACGAGACGATCGCGTCGCTCGAGCCGGTGATCAGCGGCGCCGAACTGCTGCAGGCGCGGCGCACGATCGCGAGCAGCGTGCGTGTCGAGCCGCACATCATTCGCTACATCCAGGAGCTCGTCTCGCGCACGCGCCGCGACGAGTCGGTGCAGATCGGCGCCGGCCCGCGCGCCTCGCTCGCACTGCTCGAAGCCAGCCGCGCCACCGCCGCACTCGAAGGCCGCGACTTCATCACCCCCGACGACGTGAAATCGCTCGTCGGCCCCGTCGTCTCGCACCGCATCACCCTCTCCCCCGAGGCGGAGATGGAGGGGCTGGCGTTAGAGGATCTGTTGAAGAGGATCTTCGATCAGGTGGAGGTGCCGCGGTGATTTGTCGCGAACGCGCCGGCCGCCGCGTGAATGTTGTCGGTTGTCAGTTGTCGGTTGTCCGTGAGATGTCGCCCGGGCGAACAGTTGCAGACAACTGACAACCGACAACTGACAACCGACAACCGACGCCACGACGACCGAAATTCACAACGACGACCGACAACACAAACATGCGCCCCACCCCCACCCTCATCCGCTTCACCATCGTCATCGCGCTGGCCGCGTTGATTGCGGCGGTGGTGCCGTTGTTTGGATTGGTGGTTGCGGCGGCGGTGGTGTTGCTGGCGGTTGCGGCGATCGGCGAGGCGGTTGCGTTGCGGCGGGTGCGGATCGATGTGGAGCGGCAGGGGAAGCTGGCGATTCCGCTGCACGAGCAGGATGCGGTGTCGCTGCGCATCACGTCGAATCGCAAGGTGCGATTGACGTTGCGGCAGCGGTGGCCGGAGGTAGTGGAGCCGCGGTCGAGCGAGGCAGAAGCGATCTGCAGGCCGCGCGAGGTGGTCGCGCTCGACTTCACGGTCCGCGGCATTGCGCGCGGCACGGCGGCGGTCGAGCCGTTGTACGCGGCAGTGACGATGTACGGCCTCATCGAGCGGATCGTGGCGGCGGGCGACGCGACGGTCGCGCACGTGCTGCCGAACCTGCGCGCCGTCAGCCGGATGCACAAAAAACTCAATGATTACGCGCTCCGTTCGCTCGGTGCGCGCACCGCGCCGCGCATCGGAAAAGGACGCGATTTCGACCGGCTGCGCGATTACGTTCGCGACGACGATTACCGCGACATCGCCTGGCGCTCCTCGGCGCGTCACGGCCGGCTCATCGTGCGCGAGTTCCGGATGGAGCGCAGTCAGGATGTGCTGCTCTGCCTCGATCGCGGGCACCGGATGGCCGCACGTGTGGAACAGATCACGCGCCTCGATCACGCGGTGAATGCGTCGGTGCTGATCAGCTACATCTGCAACCGGATGGAGGACAAGATCGGGATCGTCTCGTTCGACACCGCGGTCGACAAGGGCCTCGGCGCGGGACGCGGCGCGGCGCACCTGCGCGCAATCACGGCGTACGTGACGGAGCTCGCCGCCGCGTACCGCCACACCGACTACCTCGCGCTCGCCGCGAGCCTCCGCCGCCGCCTCCGCCATCGCACGCTGATCCTGATCCTGACCGTGCTGCCCGAACGCGAAGAACGCCACGACCTGCTGCGCGCCGTCGACATCCTCGCCCCGCACCACCTCCCGCTGTTCGTCGTCCTCAACGACCGCGATCTCGAAGCGCAAGCGCGACTGCTGCCGGCAAACGAAGAAGAGCTCTCCCGCACCCTCGTCGCCCGCGACCTCTGGCTCGGCCGCGCCGAGCTAATGCGCGAGCTCCGCTCCCGCGGCGCTATGGTGGTCGACTCGACCGCGGTGGACTGGGGCGCCGACGCGGTGAATGCGTACATTGATGTGAAGAGGAGGCAGCTCTTATGACGCGGGCGGTTCCGCGGTGCCTCGGAGTGCCTCGGAGTTCCTCGGAGTTCCTCGGTTCCTCGGTTCCTCGGTTCCTCGGTGCCTCGGTGCCTCGGGAGATTCAATGACGCGTAATCGTTGGTCACTTTCACTCCGAGGAACTCCGAGGAACTCCGAGGAACCCGAGGAACCGAGGAACCGAGGAACCGAGGCACCAGCTACCTAGGCACCATAAAAAATGAACATCGACCGCTTCCTCGCTGAACGTCGTCCCGTGTGGGATCAGCTCGACGCGTTGCTGACGCGGGCGGACGAGATCGACTTGTCGCGCGAGGAGACGCATGAGCTGGTGTCGCTGTACCGGCGCACTTGCTCCGATCTGAATCGCGCGCGGTCGCATACGGCGAATCCGGAAATCCTCGGGTATCTGAATCAGCTCACCGGCCGTGCGTATCGCTTCATCTATCGCGCGGGGCATGACGCGGCGGTGTGGCCGGCGTTCAGGAAACTCGTGGCGCGCGAGATCCCGGCGGCGTTCCGGCGCGAACGGACGGCGGTGCTGGCGGCGACGCTCGCGTTTCTCGCGGGAGTGCTGTTCGGATCGCTCGCGGTGCTCGTCAGTCCGGCGAACGGCGAGCGGCTCGTGCCGGCGATGTTCTTCACCGACAGCCCGCGCGAGCGCGTCGAGAAAATCGAGCGCGGCGACGAGCGGATTGGCAACGTCGAGGAGGCGTTGTATTTCGGCGCGTCGCTCTACACGCACAACATCAAAGTCTCGTTCCTCGCGTTCAGCCTCGGCGCGCTGACGATCGTGCTCGGGCTCTGGATCCTCTTCTACAACGGCG
>DASVRB010000388.1:0-6169 GCA_036388835.1 Thermoanaerobaculia bacterium
AGCACTTTCATTGACTACTCCTTCGCCATCCGTTGGTGTTTGCAGTCGTCCGCCGCATCGGCCGCGACGATCGCGAGATGGTTCGCGACCTTGCGCTCTTTGCCGTCGCTCGGAACGTTCACGATCGCATCGCGCACCCACATCGCGCTCGAGCCGCCGCCGTCGAGGTTCATCGCCCGGCAGACGCCGAGCTCCTCGCGCATGAAGGCCGCGAGCTCCGGTAGCGTGAGACCCGGCACACCTTCACGGCGACCGTCGGTGACCACGAAATACGCTGTTTTTCCGTTGCGGGAGAGCCCAACCGCGGTGCGCGGATGCGGCGCGCGCGTGAAGTGATCGCTGCCCGGCAGGTCGGCGATGACCTCGCAGTCGCGGATCAGCATCGGCCAGCCCGAGACCGCGCCGCGCATCCAGTCGGCGACCTTCTGCGTGTTCGCCTGGATCTCCGCGCGTCCGTCGCCGAACGCCACCAGTCCCTGATTGCGCGTGATCTTCACGCCTTCCGACCAGACGTCGCACGCGCCGACCGAGACACCGATCGGCTGCATCTGTTCGTTGAAGTAATCGCCGTTGATCGCGACGATCGCCTCGCGCTGCCGCGCGAATTCGCTGACCGTGAGGCCGCGCTCGTCTTCGTTCGTCGCGCGGACGCGAACGTCCGCTTGAGTGAGATCGATGCGCGTGACGTGCGCGTCGAGCGCACCGCGGCGGATGTGCTGGTAATCGACGCCGGCACTGACGCGCGCCCACTCGGCGCTGGCCTGAAGCGCGACCAGAACCGAGATGCAGAGGAAGGTCCGTTTCACGAGCGCGGGAGTGTTCAAGATCGAGGCCGCCTCAGCACTTCGTCGTACACCGCGGTCAGGCGCGACACCCAGGCCGCGGTGGAGAAACGAGTCATCGCGGAGTCGGTGGCGAGCGCGCCCATGCGCCGCATTCTCTCCCGATCTGCCAGCAGTTCTTCGATCCCGCTCGCCAGCGCCTCGGCGTCGCCCGGTGGGACGAGGATGCCGGTCGCGCCGTCGTTCACGATCTCCGGAATGCCGCCGACGCGGGTCGCGACGACCGGCAGCCCCGCCGCCATCGCCTCGAGCAGCACGGTCGGAAACGCATCGTCCAGACTCGGATGCACCAGCGCATCGCAGCCCGCGAGGATCGTGTCGACGTCGGTTCGATAACCGGCCCAGCGGACGCGATCGCCGATCCCCTGTTGCGCCGCGAGGGCCTGCCATTCCTCACGCTTGTTGCCGTCGCCGAGAATCAGGAAAACGGCGTCATTGACTCTTTTCGCCGCATCGAGAAGGAACTCGATTCCTTTCGCGGGACGAAGCACCGAAACGGTGACCAGGATCGGCTTGCCGGGCGGGATGTCGAACTCGCGCTCGAGCCGCGCACGTGTGGCGGCGCGATCGCGGCGGAAGCGCTCGAGCTCGATGCCGTTGTGCACCACCGTGACTTTGCCCGGATCGAGATCGCGTTTGGCGAGGTACGTCTGCCGCAGCGCCTCGGAGACGGTGATCACGCGCGACGACCAGCGATTCATGGTCTGCCGCATCACCCAGTCGCGCGCGTCGGTGACGAGGCGATGGCGGAGCGTGTTGCGGAATTGCCGCGTTGCGCTCGGCGCGACGTGCAGCGTGGCGACGGACGGAATGCCCGTCTGCCGCGACAGCAGCGCGCTCCAGGTGGCGGAGAACGTGAGGTGCGCGTGCACGAGGTCGATCTGCTCGTCCTCGATGAATTTGCGCACGACGCGATAGGTGGTGCGATCGCGCAGCGAACGCGCCGCGAATTCGATCGCCGGCACGCCGAGCTCGCGCAGCCCGCTCACCACCATCTCCCCTTCGATCTTCCAGAGACAGCCGACGAACAGCGTGTACTTGTGGCGATCGAGATGCCGCGCGAACGGCACCACCAGCGCTTCCGCGCCGCCTACGCCGAGGGAGTCGAGGAGCCAGAGCAGGCGCGTCGTCATGCGAGATACCGCTGCAGATGTGCTTCCACCGCGACGTCGACCGAGAACCGCTCGACCGCCGCCTTCCGCGCACGCGCACCAAGCTCGCGCGCCGCGGCGTCATCGGTCAGCAGCGCGCGCGTCGCGTTCACCAGTGCATCGATGTCGCCCGGCGGCACGAAGCGCATCGCGTCGCCGGCAATGTTCGGGAGGTCGGAGACCGCGCTGGCGACGATCGGCAGTCCCGCCGCCATCGCCTCGATCGGCCCGAGGCCGAGACCCTCGTTGCCGGTGGTCGGAAAGACGAAGACGTCCGCCGCGGCGAGGAGCTCCGGGATGTCCTGACGCAGACCGAGAATGCGCAACGACGTGCCCGCCGCTTCTGCTTCGAGGCGCGGCCGCAACACACCATCGCCGGCGCACAACACCGGCACGTTGCCGAGTGCGCGCGCGAGTGCGGGGAGCATCTCCACTCCTTTTCCTTCGCGCAGATGCGAGGCGCAGAGCACCATCTTCTGATCGCCCGACAGGCCGAGTTTCTGCCGCATTGCGGCGCGTTTCTGCGGATCGGGACGATACGCGTTCGTATCGACGCCGAGGTACACGCGCACGACTTTCTCGTTCGGCACGCCGAGGGAGATCAGGTCGTTCGCGACCCGATCGGAGACGGCGAAGAACACCTCCGCCTGCGCCGCGAGCCAGCGATGACGGATGCTCGACAGCTTCGACGCTCCCGGAATGATGTGCTTCGAGAGGAAGCGACGCTGCCGCCGCGCGACCTTCATCGCGATCATGGCGTCGAGGCCAAAGTGGGCGTGGACGTGCGTGGCGTTCGTGCGGCGCAGCACATCACCGAGACCGCTCCACGCTTTCCAGTCGAGAGGGTGGCGAGCGAGAGGCACTTCGTGAATCTCGGCGCGCACGTCGCGCACGAACGAGTCGGAGAGGGGGCGCGAGGGGAAGACCAGATGCGTGTTCAATCCGGCGTCAGCGCAGCGGATGGCCAGCCGTTCGAGAAAACGCTCGAACGAGCCATGCTGCTGGGAGATCCATCCCATGACGTGCACAACCGTTCCCTGCACGTTGTCGCGAAGCTGCCAGAGTCGAGCCAGAGGGGGGATGAGGTGGAGCGATCAGGCTTTCCGCGTTTTCGCGTACTCGAGCATCAACTGCTCGCACTGCTGGATGTCGGCTTCCGTGATCTCCCACATCTTCTTGTGTGAGACGACGGCGGCGAGCTGGTGGAAGAGCGCTTCGTCGAGGAACGGGGTGACGGTGCCGCTCTGGTACTCCTGCTCTTTCTCGCCGTAAAGGCCGAGGAACGTCTTGTCGTTGAACCACGACTCGCGGTTGCGGTCGGCCATCTTCTGCAGCAGCTCCTCGCTCGGATTGCGCTGCAGGAACTCGAAGAACATGCCGCTGGCGGGCGAGCCGGGGAAGAACCACTCGCCGCTGAAGACCTGGATCACGTCGTCCGCTTCGTCGCGCAGCACGGGGGTGATGAAGTTCACGCCGCGCGCGGTGGCGTGATCGTGAAACGCGAGCAGGTCGGGCGTGCGTAGCGCGATGTGCTGCCAGTGCGCGGCGGCGCGATGTCCGTCCAGCATCTCGCGCACGTGCGACGACATCGAGGCCGGCTCCGACGGCTGCACCACCGCGATCATCGTGGTCTGCATTTCGGGACTGAGATCGACCCCCTGTCCCACCTGCATGGCGTACGTCAGCGACTGATCGCCTTCGCCCTCCACCCACTCTTTGCGCTTCTCATAGACCACGTGCTCGGGGTCGCACCCGAAGACGGTGCGGAAGATGACGTAAGCGACGTTGTAGAGCTGCGGCTGCACCAGCAGCGTCATGTGGTCGACTTTGAAATTCAGAAAACCGGGACGAGTCAAATCGTTGCTCCTTGTGCGCTCGCTGCGCTCGCGGTGATCGGTTGTCGGTTGTCTGTGGGATCTCGTCTGGACGGCACGCGCCGCAACGAACAACCGCAGAATCGCGCGCATGATAACGCTCGCTGCGCTCGCGTGTTGTCGGTTGTCGGTTGTCGGTTGTCTGTGAGATCTCGCCTGGGCGACAGGCCTCGCAACCAACACGCGCAGAATCGTGGAGCGCCTAATCAACGAATCGCGCTCCGCAGGCCAACCACCACAGACAACCGACAACTGACAACGCGAGCGCAGCGAGCCGACAACGCGCGAGCAAAGCGAGCGCCTATACTCCCGCCCCATGAAACCGGAGCGCGCGCAGCTCGAAGACGTACTGGCCTCGCTTGCAAACGTCTCGCTGCGGTACGCCGACATCCGCTACACCGAGACGCAGCAGCAGCATGTGAAGGTGCGCAATGGCGAGGTCGATCATCTCTCCTCCACCGTCGATCGCGCGGTCGGCGTGCGCGTGCTGGTCGGCAATGGGTGGGGATTCGCGGCGAGCAGCGACACCAGCGACGGTTCGATCCGCAAGGCGGCGAAACGCGCTTTGGAAGTGGCGGCGGCGAGCAACATCGCTTCGACGCAACAGGTCACGCTCAGCGAGGTCGAGCCGCACGTCGCGTCGGTGCATTCGACCTACGAGATCGATCCGTGGTCCGTCGCGATCGACAGGAAGCTCGAGCACCTCATGCAGGCGACCGAGCCGATGCGCGGCGACGCGCGGATCCATCAGGTGTCGGGCGAGATCTCCTGCTATCGCCAGGAAAAAATCTTCGCCTCGAGCGTCGGCAGCTTCATCGAGCAGTCGACCACGCAAATGGGTGGCGGCATCGAAGCGGTCGCCATCGCCGACGGCGAGTTCCAGCGCCGCACGTACCCCAATCCGTTCGGCGGCGACTTTCAGGCCGAGGGGTGGGAGTTCATCGAGCGGCTCGACATGCCGAGGAAAGCGCTGCAGATCCGCGACGAGGCGCTCGCGCTCCTCACCGCTCCCAAAGCGCCGGCCGGCCGCTTCGACCTCATCGTCGGCAGCGCGCAGCTCGCGCTGCAGGTCCATGAATCGTGCGGCCATCCGACCGAGCTCGATCGGGCCATGGGCCTCGAGATTTCGCTCGCCGGTGGTTCGTTCCTGCAGCCGTCGATGCTCGGCAACTTCCGTTACGGCTCCGAGCTCGTGAACCTCGTCGCCGACGCCACCATCCCCGGCTCCATCGGCTCGTTCGCATTTGACGACGACGGCGTGCCGGCGCAGCGTTTTCACCTCGTCGAGAACGGCATGTTCGTCGGCTACCTCAGCGGCCGCGACACCGCGCCGTTCATCGGACGCACGTCGAACGGCACCGTGCGCGCCGAGACCGCCGCGCGCATCCCGATCATCCGGATGACCAACATCAACCTCGAGCCGGGCGACACGCCGCTCGAGGAGATCATCGCCGGCACGAAGCGCGGGATCATGGTCGAGACCAACAAGTCGTGGTCGATCGACGACCTCCGTCTCAACTTCCAGTTCGGCTGCGAGGTGGCGTGGGAGATCGAGAACGGCCGCATCGGCCGCATGCTCAGGAACCCGCTCTACACCGGCAACACCCCCGATTTCTGGCGCTCGTGCGACGCCATCGCCGACCGCAATTCGTGGCAGATCTGGGGCCTCCCGAACTGCGGCAAAGGCGATCCGATGCAGACCATGCGCGTGGCTCACGGCGCGCCGGCGGCGAGGTTCCGCAACGTGGAAATGGCGTGATTTGGAGTGCGGCGACGCCAGTCGCCGCTTTCACTTCGCTCGTCGCGCTCTCTGCAGATCGCAACGAGTCAAAGCGGCAACTGGCGTTGCCGCACTCCAAACGATATCTTCCGGCTCCCACAATGACTGCCACCGCTCCTGTCCAAACGCTGCTCGACTCGATCCAGAACCGTGAGGCCACCATCGGCGTGATCGGTCTCGGGTATGTCGGACTGCCCCTCGTGCTCCTGTTCTCTGAAAGCGGCTTTCGCGTGGTCGGCTTCGACGTCGACGACAAGAAAGTGGAAGCGCTGAAACGCGGCGAGTCGTACATCCGCCACATCGGCCCCGAGCGCGTGGCCGCCGCCTTCACCAACGGCCGCGCCGAGGCGACGGCCGAATACGATCGCCTCTCCGAATGCGACGCGATCCTGATCTGCGTCCCCACCCCGCTCGGCAACCATCGCGAGCCCGACCTCAAATACGTCCGCATGACCGCGGAAGCGATCGCCAAGCGGCTGCGCAAAGGGCAGCTCATCGTGCTCGAGTCGACCACCTATCCCG
>DASVRB010000389.1:0-1758 GCA_036388835.1 Thermoanaerobaculia bacterium
CACGTACGCCTCGGTGTCTATTCGTCTTTGATGGTGATCGGGCCGTTCACGGTCGACAGACGGACGGCTTCTGCTCCGCTGCCGAGTTCGAACCGGCGCGGCTCATCGGACCAGTGGCGCGGATGATCGTCGTCGCGCTCGGCGGCGCGATAGCGCTCGCATCCTTCTGCCCTGCACGACACGGGACCGCGGCCATTTGATTCGACCACCACACCCGAGCCGTAGTTCCGCGGCATGCGCAGCGACAGCGGACCGTTCTGTGTCGACGCGTCGAGCGTGCCGCCGCGCCACGAGTTGCCGTCGAGGTTCACCGACAGCGGTCCATTCGTCGCGCGAACGACCATGGTGCCGGAGCCGCCTTTGAGGCTGATCGGACCGTTGGTGGTGTTCGCCTGGACGTTGCCGGAGACGTTGCTGAGCGACAGCGGTCCATTCGCCGCCCGCGCTTCGACGGTGCCGTTGACGTCGCGGATGGAGAGCGGTCCGTTTTTCGTCTCGACATCGATGTTGGCGCCATCGGGCACGCGGACTTTGTAGAAGACGAACCATCGCCGCCCCTCGGGGCCGGTGGCGCGGAGCTCTCCGCCCTGCAGCGTCACCTGAATCGCGGCGAGGTCTTCCCGACGCTCCGCCGCCTTGCACGCTTCGATCGTGTAGCCGCCGCCGTTGCCGCCGACGATCGACAGCGGCGCGTGCTCGACCGAGGTCTTGAACGAGCGCAGCGCGCCGGCCTCGATCACCTGCCGCTCCACGTGTGCCGGCTCGCCGTCCCACTGGAAATTGCTCGCGGTGCAGTTGTCTCCGTTGGTGGTGAATGTTCCGTGTGCAGACGCGGTCGTGCCGATGACGAGCGCGAGGACGATTCCGAGTGATCGCATAACAGGTTCCCCTTTCCTCATGACGTGATAGACGGCACGTCCGGCGGATGGTTAGACGCGTAAAATCATCTTGGTCCGAAACGTAACAAAAGAGGGAGATCACCGATGCTGCATCTCTTCGTGAGCCTGCTTCTCGCCGCGGCGCCCGGCTCCGCCGCCGAGCCGTGGCACGTCCACTACGAGCGCGGCGTGCGCCTCATCGAACAAGGCAACGCCCCCGCCGCGAAAGATCAGCTCGAGGCGGCACTCGCCGCACGCGCGGCGGAAGGGGTGCAGGTGCCATCAGCACCGCAGCAGTACCTCGACTACCTCCCTCATCTCTATCTCGCCATCGCCAATCAGATGACCGGAGACCTCGACCGCGCGCGCAAAGAATTGGCGCTCGCGGAGACATCAGGCGTCGCGGCGAAGAGCGAAGTCGGACGTCCGCTCCTCATTGCGTATCAGTTGCTGCTGCGCGGCGAGGGAACGCGCTACACCGCATACGACCCGAAGCCGCCGGTGCTGACCGACGATGAATTCGCGCTTCTCCGCAACGACGTCCTGGAGAAATGCGATCTCCCGCCCGACACCAAACTCGCGCAGGCGCCGTGGTACGCGAATTACGAGCTCGCGCTCGCACTCGAGCGCAAAGGCGACTACCCGCGCGCGCTCACGCACTTCATCAACGCCGTCGCGCAACGCCCGAACCCGCAGAAACAGGCCCGCATGTACGGCATGTGGCTCATCGACTACTACCCCTACTTTCACATCGCCCGCTCCCACGTCCGCCTCGGCAACTGGCAATGCGCCAAGAACGCCCTCGACATCTCCCAACGCCTCGCCGAAGTCCCGAACGGCGCGGTGGAGATGAACGAGCTGTTGTCGCTGCGCACGCAGA
>DASVRB010000390.1:0-2722 GCA_036388835.1 Thermoanaerobaculia bacterium
GGGAACGACTCCGAGTGCAAAAGGGTCAGCGTCTGCATATGGGTGGCAAGTGATCGGCTGCAACGAGCATGCGAGTGACGTTCTTCCAGCTCTGCGGTAGCGCTATGCTAACCGCTCCGGTCGCTATTGCAGCCGGAGGGCCATGTGCTCTTCGGCAGCCGTTTTTCCTCCCCAGCGCAGCGCGTCCGGCTCATGTCCCCACACCTCGAAGCCGGCTCGTGCGTAGAGCCGCCGCGCGGCCGGCGCGGCCTCGCTGACCGCCAGCTGCACCCACGCAATGTCTTCCATGCTCGTCGCGTGCTGCACGCATCGATCGAGCAGCGCCGCCGCCAATCCTCGTCCCCGGAATTCCGGAGCGACGTACATCCCCCAGAGGTACATCTTGTGCCGCATCTTCGGGTGACGCATCCGCATCAGCCCGGCCATTCCGGCGAGCTCCGGCGCGAACGCGCCGAACAGCATCCAGTCGGGCGCAGCGCCGATCTGGATGACGACGTCCGACTCCGGCGAGGCGCCGAACGCGAGCGGCTCCTGTTCCAGCGCGCGCCGTCGCAGACTCGCGTACGCCTCCAGATCGGCTTCGCCGAGGGGACGAATCAGGTCCACGGCTCGTCGGCGGTCGGTCCGTAGATCGAGGGCACTTTGCCTCCGGCCATGCGCAGATAGACCGACATCTGCCCGCGGTGATGGATCTGATCGAGGAGCATGAACCAGAGGAACTCCGCCGCCGGGTAATCCTGCATCGCCCCCGGCCCGCTGAAGAATTTCACCGGCTGCAGCTCAGCCTCGGTGACGCGGCCGAGGAGCTCCATCATTTCTTTCGACTGCGCGTCGAAGGCGGCCAGCACCGCGTCCCACTCGGTCGGTGATGCCGAAAACCCGATGCCGCCGAGCACCGGCTCATTGCGCAGCGCGAGCAGCATCAATCGCTCTTCGACCACGAACGTCTGCGCGAGCGTCAGCGCGCTGCTGGAGCGCTCGTGCGGCTTGAACGAGGCCTGCTCGGCCGGATACGCCGCGAGCACTTTGCGCGTGACGGCATGCTCGCGCTCGTACTGTTTTGCAAAGCTCTTCAGATCCATCTCATGACTCCTCAGTGAAACAAAGTCGCCGGAGTCGCCTCCGGAATGATCAGTACCGCGTCATAGCCCCAGAGCACGTTCCGCAACCGCTCATCCATCGGATCGAGCTTCTTCCGCGCGAGCGGTCCTCGGATTGCGCGCAAGTCGAAAAGGCTCCACTCGCTGGCCGACGCCGCGTCGAACAGCGGCTTCCCGTCGAACGGCAGCTTCTTCGGATCGTACGGCGCGCGCTTGTCCTCGGTGTTCGGCGAGAACGGGCGGTGCTCATTCGTGAAACCGCCGCGCGGAATGACCAGCAACGAGAAGGAGCGCGTGCCGTTCACGGTCGCGAGCTCCGGCAGCATCGATCCGAGGTCGAAGACGCCGGTCATGCTGCGTCCGCGCATCGTGTGCGTTGCCCCCATCTTCACGATCACTTTCGGCTTCGCCTCACCGCGCGCGACTGCATTCGCGTACGACTCCGAGAAGAGCCGTTTGATGAGATGCGCGCGCTGATCGTTCGAGCCCCAGCCGCTCACACTTCCGAGCTGGTAAATCTGCCGGCTCTCTTCCATCGCGTCGATGAGCCGCAGCGCTTCTGCATCGCCGCCCCCGAACGCATTCCGCAGCTCTTCAAACTCCGCGGCCGATGCCGAAAGCATCAGCAGCTTCGCCGGGCTCTTCGTCCGGAACATCTCCTCCTCGCCCGCGCGCGACCGCTCGAGCAGCTTCGTCGCGACAGCGCGCTGCGCGTCGTTCTTCGCCAGCGCCACGAGCCGCTCCAGGTGCGGCGTCGCGAACAGCACGAACTCCTGATCGACGCCCCAGACGGTGTCGCGTTTGCCCTCACCGAGCTTCATCGCCGCGGCGTAAAGCTCCGCCTCTTCCTTCCAGTTGAGGAACGGATACGACCAGCGGTATTTCGCATCGAATTTTTCGATGGCTTCGAGAGAGTCGATGTAAGGAAGGGAATGCGGACCGACTTCCATCGCCACATGCCGATACCCGTTCTTCCACGCTTCCGGCAGGAGCGCTGTCGTGAGGCGCGCCACCTCGGCGGTGCCGTGCTCCTCCCCAATCAGAAAGAACTGCGTCGACGCGAGCTCTTTCTGCAGCAGCTCGGCGCCGGCGCCGGTGAGGCGGCCGTCTTTGAGCACGACCGGCTTGCGGATTTTCTCCAGTTCGGCGGTCAGAGCGTGGGGGGCGGTCTGCGCGAAAACGTTCGCCGCAAACAAAACGGAAAGAAGGGTTCGGCCGAGCATGAGCGCGCGATCGTAACCCGTACAATCCGCCGCGATGAAGACGCTGCTCGCACTGCTGTTCGCTGTTTTCGCCTCCGTCACCGCGGTCGCTCAGGATGAAGCCCGCCAGCCGTACGCGCCGGACCGCCGCGCGAACGAAGGAGAAGGTCCGTTCAAGCGGCTGATCATTCGCGGCGCAACCGTCATCGACGGTTCCGGGGCGCCGCCGAGCGGGCCGGTCGACATCGTCATCGAAGGCAACCGCATCGCCGAAGTGCGCAACGTCGGCTTCCCGAAAGTGCCGATCGATCCGAAGCGCCGGCCGCAGGATGCGACGCGCGAGATCGACGGCTCGAAGATGTACGTCATGCCCGGCTTCGTCGACATGCACGGCCATGCGGGTGGCGTCGAGCAGGGGAC
>DASVRB010000391.1:0-6970 GCA_036388835.1 Thermoanaerobaculia bacterium
TTGTCGATCCGGAGCCGGTGAGGTTTTCGGCCGATCGCAGTTCCGATGCTGCGCCGCGGGTGTTCGCGGCCGGCGCGCCGATCGTGTTCGACGCCGAGTTCACGCTGCCCGACGATCCCTTTGCCCGTTTCGAGCTCACGGTTCGCAACACCGCGAACGGCGCCACTGTCGTTACGCCGAGAACCATCACGCGCGAAGGTGCTGCCAAGCCGGTCGTTCTGCTGCTGCCCGATTTGCCCGCCGGCAGCTATGAGGTGCTGATCGAGGGCGTCCGAGAGGATGGCAAACGCTCGCCGGTCGGCCGTCAACCATTCGAGGTCACTGGGAAGAGAGAGAAAGAGGGAGAGCCATGACTCAACGCACTGAATACACCTTCAACGCGAGCGCGCTCGGCCTGGGTGGCTTTTTCACCCGCGGCGGCCGGCAGATCCTGGTCCCCAGCCTCGCCTCGGTCGCACTCGCGCCGACCGGCGGCGAAGGGTGGGCGAACGTCACGAACTACGATCAGGACGGCATCGCCTTCACGCGCGCCGAAAGCCGCGTCACCGGATACGAGACCAGCCGCAACTTCTTCACGACCTACTCCGACATCTACATCACCAACCTCTCGGTCTTCGACACCGTCCGCGTGGCGATGATGCACGCCACGGTCACGTCGACGCGCGACACCAACTCCCCCGCCGACGAGGCGACGTTCCAGCTTCACGCCTCGTATCGCGGCATCGACATCGACGGCTATGAAGTGGTGCCGGAGATCGACATTCACACCTGCGGCGCCGACTACCGCACGCTGCTCGCAAAAGCGATCGCGGAGCTGCCGGGCAACGAGCGCGACATGTCGGCCGCCGGCCGCCGCGATGCGCTCGAGCGCGGCGAGCCGATTCGCGACACGATCGTGAAAGGCTTGAAGCAGAACGGCGGAGAGAGAGTCGCGCTGCGCAACGACGCGAATCACGTCATCACCGTCCCCGGCTTCGGCACCATTTACTTCGGCGAGCTTCTCGTGAAGCGCGGCCGCCGCCGCGTGAACCTGCTGCGGTTCGAGTTCGGCAACGGCCACGATCATGGCCCGAAGAAACGGTACGAGCTGCATGGCGACCCGCAGAGCGTGGAGACGTACACGGTCGATGCGGATCCGCTGAAAGATGACGCACCGGTGGAGCGGATGCTGCTGCTCTCACAGACCAGCAGCAGGACGCGGCCGGACTCCGGCTCTCTCACGATCGCATCGGGTGATGGCAATGGTGAACCGGTCTGGCCGGGCAGGAACGGGTAGGGTCATCGCGTCGCTGCTGGCCGTGCTTTTCTGCGCGGCCGCGGCGGCGCCGTACTCCGCGCAGAAGGCGTACCGCGACGCGCGCGCGGCCGTCGATCGCGGACTTCTGGACGCTGCCGCCGCGCAAACGGCGGCGGCGCTCGCACGCGCCGGGCACGCAGACGACGAATCCGTCGCGGCGCTGCGCGTGCTGCACGCCGAGATCCTGCTCAAGCAAGGCAACTCCAAAGCGCGTGCGTTGCTCGAGCCGGAGTTGCCGCCGCGATTCCGTACGAGCGAAGCCGCCATACGAAGGCTGATCGCCCTCGCCTCGATCGATCCCGCCACGCGCGTGGCGCGCCTGGACGAAGCGCGAAAGCTCGCTGTCGCACATCAACCGAAGCTGCTCGTGCCGGTGCACATCGCGCTCGCGAATACGGCGTCCGACCTGAAGCAGGCGGAGTCGCATCTCGCGACGGCGTTGCGCCTCGCACGTCACGAGGGCGACCTTCTCGCCATCGCCACGATCAACGCGACGCGCTCGCATCGCTATACGCAGGAGCGCCGCTACGCCGAGGCGGAGGAGGCGGGGCGCGATGCACTCGCCACGTTCGTCGCCAACCGCGCAATCGGACGCGTCGCCACGACCGCCGGCAATCTGGGATGGCTTTACTCCGACCTCGGCGACTGGGAGCGCGCACGCGAGTTGTTCGAGCAGGCCGAAGCGGCGGCGGCGCAGGTCGGCGCGTCCGCGGGACGGGCCCGATGGGAGAACCAGATCGGCAACGTGCACTTCGAGCAGCGACGTTACGCGGAAGCGGACGGCTGGTACGCACGTGCGTTGTCGCGTGCACGGACGAGTATCCCGGAGCTGGTCGACACGATTCTCACGAACCGCGCGCGAACGGCGTTGGAGAGCGGACGGCTGGCCGAGGCGCGGCAACTGGTGACGGAGGCGCTCGCATCGGAACCGGATGCGGAGCAGGCGGTCCGCACCAGCATTCTCGATGCGCGCATCGCGATGGCGAACGACGAGAACGTACGCGCGGAGAAAACGCTCCGCGACGCGGCCGCGAAAGCGAAACATCCGGCCGTCGCGTGGGCAGCCGAGGGATATCTCGCGCAGTTGTACGCCCGCACGAATCGCAATGAGCTAGCCGAGACGATGTACCGCCGCGCCATTGAGACGGCGCGCAGGACACGCGCCGCGATCAAGGACCTGGAGCTGCGGGTCTCGTTCTTCAATACGTCGGCCGAGATCTTCAACAGCTACATCGATTTTCTGGTGCGCAACCGCCGCATCGAGGATGCGCTGACGGCGACGGAGATCATTCGCGCGCAGACGCTCGAAGAGGGGCTCGAGCTGCCTGCATCGGTGCGCAGCGTCGACGCGCGTGCGGCCGCAAAGCAGCAGGGCGCAACGATCCTCTCGTACTGGCTCGGGCGCGAGCGTTCGCATTTGTGGATCGTGACCGCCGCGCGGGTGACGCATGTCGAGCTGTCGGCGGACAGCAGCGTGATCGAGCGCGAGACAGCGCTCTACCGGCGCGATCTGCTCGGCCGCAACGGCACGCTGCAGCGAAGCGGCGCGCGCGGTCAGCAGCTCTATCTGCTGCTGGTCGAGCCGGCGCACATCGCTAAAGGTGCGCGCGTGATCGTCGTGGCCGACGGCGCGTTGCACTCGCTGAACTTCGAAGCGCTGGTGGTGCCGGGCCCCACGCCGCATTACTGGATTGAAGACGCGATCGTGTCGAGCGCAAGCTCGCTGCAACTCCTCGCGCATCAGGAGACGAAGCAGAACGGCGCGGCGTCGATGCTGCTGGTCGGCGATCCCGATCCTGCCGACGCGGCGTTTCCGAAGCTCGCGCTCGCGGCGAATGAGATCGGCCGCGTGGCGCGTCATTTCGACCAACGCGTCGTGCTGAAGGGGACGAATGCGACACCGGCCGCGTATCGCGCGGCCACACCGCAACAATTCCGCTACCTCCACTTCGTCGCGCACGGCACCGCGACGCGCAAGGTGCCGCTCGATTCCGCGGTGATCCTGAGCCGCGATCCGTCGCGGCAGTACAAGCTCTACGCGCGCGACATCATCAAACAGCCGCTGCGCGCGCAACTGGTCACGATCTCGAGCTGTCACGGCGCCGGTGAGCGGACGTACGCGGGAGAAGGACTGGTCGGACTGGCGTGGGCCTTCCTGCGCGCCGGCGCGAGTCAGGTCATCGCTGCATTGTGGGAAGTGAACGACAGCGCCGCACCGGTGTTGATGGACCGGATGTACGCCGGCATTCGCGCCGGCCGCGATCCAGCAGTCGCATTACGCGACGCAAAGCTCGCGCTGCTCAAAGGAAAGAACGTGCATCAGATGCCGAAGTACTGGGCGCCGTTCGTGTTGTATTCGGGGAGATAGTTGCGGTGCGGTTCGGAATGAATGCAGAACGCAGAACGCAGAATGAAGAATTGAGAAAAGGCGGACGGCGACCGCAGTTGTCGCGCAGATCGTCCGATGTGAGCAGAGGCCTCGAGGAGGCTGAGCCAACCAGCGCACCGGGCCGTGCCCGGCGCCTGGTGTCCCCGGCAGGATTCGAACCTGCGACCATCGGCTTAGAAGGCCGGTGCTCTGTCCAACTGAGCTACGGGGACCTGAGGGCGCCGCTCGCGCGGCGAAATTGAAAATGGGAAATTGAAAATTGAAAAACGCCGAGGCGCGGTGGCGCTGCGGCGTTTCCATTTTGCATTTTCAATTTTCAATTTGCGCCGCAGGCGCGTAAATGGTCGGGGCGAGAGGATTCGAACCTCCGACCCCCTGGTCCCAAACCAGGTGCGCTACCAGACTGCGCTACACCCCGACGCGGAGGAACGACGCATCCTCGCTTTTCACGCTGCGCCGGTCAACAGGGCACCGCTACAGCCGATTCCGCTTTGCTACACCGCTTGTGCGGTCGTGCGTCCGTACGAACGGGGCGGAAGCGCGCTCGCCCACTTCGAGCAATCGTTCTTGTCGAGCAGGAACTCGAACGCGGCGCCGTGCGAACGGAGGCGCAGCACGCGGCAGCCTGCGGAGTGCGCGCGGCCGGTGGTGAGATCGTCGTCGTACTCGATCTCGTCGAGACGATCGAGATCGAAGGAAGCTTCGAGGTCGGCGTTCTCATAGAAGAACGACTTGTCGCTGAGCGCGATCACGACCGGCAGGTTCTCCGCGCCTTCGACATAACTCGCGCGGCTCACCAGCGCGGCCGAAGCGCGGTACTTCGTAACGAGGCCGTCGAGCACGTCCTTCTGACGAAGGCGTAGATACACGACCACTAACGCGGCGGCTGCAATCAGCCCAACCAGAGTCACGGCGCCAAGGACAGTCATAGCTTCCTCCTCCGTAAAACTTCCTTTTTTCGGTACCTCGAATGTAAGCCCATTCGCGCGAAAGAACCACAGGTTTTCAGTGTGATTCGGCGAGCACAACCGTGTCTCTTCGTTAGAATGCCGGCCAATGAGCACAGCGAGGCGCCGCACCCGCAACGAACATTCGTCAGGCGGCGCCGTGATCGCACAACGCGACGGCTCGGCCTACGTCGCCCTCATCGCCACCCGCAACAAAACGCGGTGGGGACTGCCGAAAGGGGCGGTGAACGAAGGCGAGACTCCCGAAGATGCGGCATTGCGCGAAGTGCTCGAAGAGACCGGACTGCAGGCGCGTATCGTCAAGCCGCTCGACACCATCGAATACTTCTTCCGCGCGGGAGACACGCTGATCCAGAAGCGGGTCGACTTCTATTTGATGGAGTACGTCGCCGGTGAGCTCGAGCCGCAGCTCAGCGAGGTCGACGCGGTCGAGTGGGTCGAGCTTTCGGCTGCGCTGACGCGCGCGAGCTTCGACTCGGAGCGGAAGCTGCTGCAGATGGCGGTGCAGGAGCTCGCCGTTTCGACAGTGCCGCCTTCTTCTTCGCAGCCGTCGGCGCCTTCTTCTTCGTCGTAGTCGCCTTTTTCGGCGGCTTCGTCTTCTGCTCTTCTTCCGCGGCGAGCTTCGACGCCAGCGTCGGTGCTCTGCGCGCGCCTGCCTTCCGGTTGCTCTGCCAGACGTTCTCCGGGCTCACTTCGTCGATGGTGCGATTCGACACGACCGAGCGCGGCGCGACTTTCGTGACGTCGATCTGGTCGTTCGCGAACTCGTCGCGATGCTTGAGCAGCAGCCACTCGTTGCCTTTGTCCGACTTTTTCGAGCTGCCGCGAATCTTCACCAGCGCCCACTCGCCGAACATCTTCTTCCCATACATCCGGAACGTCAGCTTTCCGGATTTCAGCGCCGCCACCGGATCGTCGCCCGGCTCGATGAACTCCCACTGCCCCTGGTCCCAGATGATCACGTTGCCGGCGCCGTAGTTGCCGCCGGGGATGACCCCTTCGAATGCGGCGTAATCGTAAGGATGGTCCTCGGTCATCATGGCCAGGCGCCTGACGGTCGGGTCGTACGACGGCCCTTTCGGCACCGCCCACGATTTCAGCACCCCCTCCATCTCCAGCCGGAAGTCGTAGTGAAGATGGGAGGCCTGATGCTTCTGGATGACGAAGATCGGCCCTTTGGCCAGCTTCTTCGTGCGGCCCGACGGCTCCGGCGTGTCGCCGAAGTCGCGCATCTTTTTGTATTTGTCGAGCAGGTCGGGCATGGCGTCGTCCCGTGGCATACTTTGCACGCCGTGTTCCCGCGTTCCGCCTGTTCGAACTAGCCTGTTTCCAGCGACTTAGACCATTCGGGGACCAATCTTGCAGAGAGGCTGTCCGGCTCAGTATGTCTCCTAACATCCGGCGCATGCTTTGGGGTGCCTTTCTCGGGCTGACCCTGCTCACCGTGGCGGCGATCGTCCTCACGGTCATCATCCTGCGGATGGAGCAGCGCCACGAGCACGAGATGATTCGCGAGGCGCGCCCGCTCCTCGACGCCGTCCGGATGATGGACGAGTCGATCGCGACGATGGTCTCGGCCAGCCGCGGCTACACGATCAGCAAACAGACCGCATTCGAGCAGCAGTACGCCGACGCCGTTCGCGCGTTCGGCACCGCGGAGTCGCTCGCCTCGGAGCGCGCCCGCGATCCGCGCGACCGCCAGATCATTCACGACTTCAAGCGCCACTTCGCCGAAACGAAGGAGCTCACCGGTCAACAGCTCAACCTCTCGCGGGAGGGCTATGAGCTCGACGCCGAGAAGTTGATGCTCGAGACGGCCACGCTGCGCCGCACCGCACCCGATTACGCCGGCATCGTCTCCGACCGAATTCGCAGCACGCAGACGGAGGCGCTCGACCGCGTTTCCGTGACCCGGCAGTGGGTGATGATGGGCATGGTCTTCTTCGGCCTCGCTCTCATCGCAATGGCCGCGCTCGCGTCGTCGCGCATCGAGCGGCAACTCGGCACCTCCATCAACAATCAGGTCAAGCGCACCGAGGCGATGATCGCCGGCATGTCCGACGGCGTGCTGCTCGTCGACGGCGAGGGCCGCACGGTCTTCATCAATCCCGCCGGCCAGCGCCTCCTCGGCAAGTCGGAGACCGGCGTCCCGATCACCAAACAATCCGAGGTTTACCGGCTGCGGGACGAGCAGGGCCGCTCGCTCGATCCGCAGGAGCTCCCGGCCGCGCAGGCGCTGTCGACCGGCCAGCCGGTGCAGGACGTCACGATCCTGATCGTGCGCGAAACGGGCGATCGCGTGGCGGTTTCGATGAG
>DASVRB010000392.1:0-6817 GCA_036388835.1 Thermoanaerobaculia bacterium
TCGATGCGTACGTGTTCGCCCCAGCGGACGCGCACGACCTCCGTTCAGGCGTCATCCGCGTTTTTGACCATGACCGTCGCACCCAGGCGCGCCGTTCGACCAGCATTTATGGAGGGTAACGGTCGATGGAAAGGCGGGTCAATGGTGGCAACGCGGCGTCGAGCGAACGAGTGCTCTGTTGCACCGTACGGCTTGGCCAGCCGAGGTCGGCGCGTGCCGACCGAGAGAGAACCTGTGAACGCCACAAAACTCCGCCTGACGTGTCTTCCTGTGCAGGAGGGAGTTTTCACATGGCGCTCTACCGGTACGGCCAGTACCTGCAATCCTCATCCGATGACGCGTTCAACGCACGACACTCACCCGGCGTCGCGGCGCCGCATCCCGGCATCTACCGCTGTGTGGCCTGTGGTGACGAAATCGGCATTGCGGGAGGCCACACGTTGCCGCCGCAGAACCACGCGCAGCACGCATCGAATGCCGACATCAAATGGCAGTTGATCGTCTACGCGCAGCAAAAGTGAGCCGATCGAACACATCACGGAAGATGTCTAACAGTTTGGCCTCACAATCGTGCGGCCGACGTGCGTGCGCCCGGCACTCGAACGTTCGCGCGCAGACACGATCGTCTGAAAGCGATATTGTCTGCGCGCGCTGGCTCGACGATACTCTGCCGGCCGTCGACTGACCGCGCCAGACCTTTCGCCATGAGCCCCTCCCCCGAACAAGATGCCCGCCGCCTGATCGATGCTGCGCTGAATCACGCGGGTTGGGTTGTCCAGGACCGCGCCGCGATGAATTTGGCAGCCGGTCGCGGCGTCGCGGTGCGCGAATTCAAGATGATCTCCGGCCACGGCTTCGCCGATTACCTTCTGTTCGTCGACGGCAAAGCCGTTGGTGCTCTGGAGGCAAAGCCGGTCGGCTACCCTTTGAGCAACGTCGAACTGCAGGTGGACAAGTACGCTCACGGCCTTCCGGCGGGACTCAATCCACCCGTCGATCCTCTTCCGTTCCAGTACATCAGCACCGGCGTGGAAACGGGATTCATCAACGGCCTCGATCCCGACCCGAAGACGCGTCCGCTCTC
The DNA here is from genome assembly GCA_036388835.1 of Thermoanaerobaculia bacterium. Lineage (GTDB taxonomy): Bacteria > Acidobacteriota > Thermoanaerobaculia > Gp7-AA8 > Gp7-AA8 > QHVT01. The sequence continues at coordinate 1,085 of DASVRB010000392.1, forward strand.
GGCAAACCTGCCGAACATTCATCGACCCGAGACACTCGCCGAATGGATTTCAGCAGAGACCCTCGATCAGTGGGTGAAGCGACTGCACGCCGAGGGCACCGGCCTATTCACCGCAGCCGACGATACGAAGCCCTCGTCGTTTCGCGGGCGGTTGCAGACCATGCCGCCGCTCGAACGCGGCACGCTCTTCAAGAATCAGTTCGAAGCGGTGACGAACCTCGAGCACTCACTGAAGCACAACCGGCCGCGCGCGCTGATCCAGATGGCAACCGGCTCCGGCAAGACCATCGCCGCGATCACCGCGATCTACCGTCTCATCAAATACGCCGGCGCGCGGCGCGTCCTCTTCCTCGTCGACCGCAGCAACCTCGGCGAGCAGGCGGAAACGGAGTTCCAGGGTTACCGCGCTCCTGACGGCAATCGCCTCTTCACGGAGCTGTATAACGTTCAGCGATTGACCTCCAACAACATCATGGATTCGAGCCGCGTGGTCATCGCCACGATTCAGCGCGTCTATTCGATGCTGAAAGGCGAAGAGCTCGACCCGCTGGCCGAAGAAGGATCGCAGTTCGAGTCGACCGGGGCGGCGATGAAGGAGCCGCTGCCGGTCGTCTACAACGAAAAATATCCGCCCGAGTTCTTCGACGTCGTCGTCATCGACGAGGTGCACCGCTCGATTTACACGCTCTGGCGGCAGGTCGTGGAGTACTTCGACGCGTTCCTCATCGGCCTCACCGCCACCCCCTCGAAACAGACCCTCGGCTTCTTCAAAAAGAACCTGGTCATGGAGTACGACCATGAGCGCGCCGTGGCCGATCGGGTGAACGTCGATTTCGAGGTCTACAACATCCGGACGAAGATCACCACGCAGGGCTCGACCGTCGAGGCGACGCCAGACACGATGCTCGGCTATCGGCACAAGCAGACGCGGGCCACGCGCTGGGAAACACCGGATGAGGACCTGACCTACGACCCGAATGAGCTCGACCGAAAGGTCGTAGCGAAGGATCAGATTCGCACCATCGTCCGCACGTTTCGCGACCGCCTGCCGGTCGACATCTTCCCCGGCCGCAAGGAAGTGCCGAAGACGCTGATCTTCGCCAAGGACGACAGTCACGCCGAGGACATTGTGGAGATCGTCCGCGAGGAGTTCGGCCGCGGAAACTCCTTCTGCCAGAAGATCACCTACAAGGTCACCTCGGCCAATCCGCGCGATCTCATTCAGGCCTTTCGGAATCAGTACGAGCCGCGCATCGCCGTCACCGTCGACATGGTGGCGACCGGCACGGACATCAAGCCGATCGAGATCGTGATGTTCATGCGCGCGGTGAAAAGCCGCGTGCTGTTCGAGCAGATGAAAGGTCGCGGCGTGCGGGTCATCGATCCGAACGACCTGCAGGCGGTGAGCGGCGCAGACGCGCGCGCGAAGACGCACTTTGTGATCGTCGACTGCGTCGGCATGACGGAGACGCAGCTCGCCGATACACAGCCGCTCGAGCGTCACCGCACCGTGAGCCTCGGCGCGCTGCTGGAGCACGTGGCCATGGGCGGCACCGATTTACAGATGATGTCGTCGCTCGCCAGCAGGCTCTCGCGCCTCGACAAGGAGTGCGGACCGAAAGAGCACGCGCGTGTGGCCGATGTATCTGGTGGCGTCGCACTGAGGGACGTCTCGCGCGCGATCGTGGAAGGGCTCGATTTGGACCGGCAGCTCGCCGAGGCGCGCCGCATGTTCGGCGTCTCCGAAGCGCAGCAACCCGAGGAGGGGCAGGTCCGCAAGGCCGCCGAGACGCTATTGAAGGTTGCGACCGCGCCGCTGGCGACGAACCCGGCGCTTCGCATGCTGCTCGTCGATCTCAAACGCGAGCTCGAACAGGTGATCGACGAGATCTCGCAGGACGAGTTGCTCGAAGCGGGAGCGAGCGAAGAGGCGAAGGAGAAGGCGAAGGCGCTGGTGACCTCGTTCGAGCGCTTCATCGAAGACAACCGCGACGAGATCGACGCGCTGCAGTTCTTCTACGCGCAGCCGCACTCGCGGCGTCTGACGTTTCAGGGCATCAAGGCTCTGGCCGACGCGATCAACGCGCCGCCCCGCTCCTGGACGCCGGAGAAACTATGGCGCGCCTACGAGCTGCTCAGGAAAGATCGCGTGCGCGGCGCATCCGGCCAGCGCCTGCTGACCGACATCGTCTCGCTCGTCCGCTTCGCCGTGCAGAAGGACGAAGAGCTGGTGCCGTTCGGCGATCAGGTACGCGAGCGCTTTGGCCATTGGATGACGCAGCAACGCGACGCCGGCCGCGCGTTCACAGCGGAGCAGCGCCGCTGGCTCGAAATGATGCGCGACCACATCGCGACGAGTCTGGAGATGACGGTGGATGATTTCGATCTCGCGCCGTTCGCGGAGGAAGGTGGTTTGGGAAAAGCGGCGCAGGTGTTTGGGAGTGAGTTGCGGAAGGTACTGGATGAGTTGAATGGGGTATTGGCCGCGTGAAGATGAGTGGGCAAGACCTTCCACCTGGCTGGTGCATGGCCAACCTCGGCTCACTCGGCGAATACCTGAACGGCCGCGGCTTCAAGAAGTCGGAGTGGGTACGCACGGGGCGACCGATTATCCGCATTCAGAATCTCACGGGCTCGTCTTCAGTGTTCAACTACTTCGACGGACCTGTCGATCGGCAACACGAGGTGCAACCTGGCGATCTGCTCATGTCGTGGGCCGCCACGCTCGATGCGTACGTCTGGTCAGGTCCTGCGGCAGTTCTCAATCAGCACATATTCAAGGTCGAGAGCTTCGTAGAGAAGCGCTTCCACTACTACGCTCTCAGGTGGGCGGTGGCGGCCATGTATCGCAACGCTCACGGCACGGGAATGGTCCACATCACGAAGGCGAAATTCGATCACACGCCAGTACCGCTCCCCCCATTACCTGAACAGCGCCGAATCGTGGAAGCCATCGAGTCCCACGTAACGAGGATAGATGATGCAGTCCTGACGCTGGAGCGGGTGCAGCGCAACCTGAAGCGCTATCGCGCCTCCGTGCTCAACGCCGCCGTCGAAGGGCGGCTAGTGCCAACAGAGTCCGAGTTGGCCCTCGCCGAGGGCCGCGACTACGAGCCCGCCGCGGTGCTGCTCGAACGCATCCGTGCCGAACGCCGCCGCCGATGGGAAGAGAACGAGCTGGCGAAGATGAAGGCGAAGGGGAAGACGCCGAAGAACGATACCTGGAAAGCTAAGTACAACGATCCAGAACGGCTAGACGTCAACGATTTGCCAGCATTACCCGCTGGGTGGACGTGGGCGCATCTGAGTGAACTGCTTCAGATGCGCGAGCATGCACTGAAGGCGGGGCCTTTTGGATCCGCGCTGAAGAAGGAGTACTACGTCGAGCGCGGCTACAAGGTTTACGGACAAGAACAAGTCCTTAGAGGCGACGCGTACTATGGCGATTACTTCATTGACGAGGCGCGGTATTCGCAACTGGTCGCTTGTGCGATTCGGCCACGGGACCTGCTGATTAGCCTTGTCGGAACGATCGGGCGGACGCTAATTGTCCCCGCCGACGCGGTTCCCGGAATCATTAATCCTCGCTTGATCAAGATTAGCGTCAATGAGGCCGTCGTCCTCCCAGAGTACCTGCAGGTCCTTTTTGCGTCTCCGTCAGCCCGTCAGGCGCTGAAACGCACCGCACACGGCGGGACGATGGACGTCCTCAACATGGAGGCGCTGAGATCGATACCTTATCCGTTGCCGCCGATTGCGGAACAACATCGCATTATTGCTGCTGTCAAAGAAGCTGACTCCGTTACCGAACACGTACTTCTGGGCGCAAAGGCGTCGTCGATTCGCTTGCACCGCCTCCGCCAATCCATCCTCAAATGGGCCTTCGAAGGCCGCCTCGTCGATCAGGACCCCACTGACGAACCGGCCTCCGTTCTTCTCGAGCGCATCAAAGCCGAACGCGCGGCGTCCGCTGAAGCAGTGAAAACAAACAAAAAGCCGCGCCGCAAAGGAAAGTCCGCCAACGCATGAGCGACGTCGCCAATCGCATCGTTCAAAAACTCTGGTCCTACTGCAACGTTCTCCGGGACGATGGACTGTCGTATCAGGACTATCTCGAACAGCTCACCTTCCTCCTTTTCCTCAAAATGGCCGACGAGCGCGCGCGGCTCACCGGTGACGAGCAGGCCATTCCGCGCGGTCATCGCTGGGCCGATCTCTCCGCGCCGCACATGGAAGGGGTAGCGCTGGAGCAGCACTATCGCGAAACCCTGCGCGTCCTCGGGCAGCAGCGCGGCATGCTCGGGCTGATTTTCGAGAAAGCGCAGAACAAGATTCAGGATCCCGCCAAACTGCGGCAGCTCGTCGTCGAGTTGATCGGGAAAGAGGATTGGCTGGCGATGTCCGCCGATGTCAAAGGCGACGCGTACGAGGGGCTGCTCGAGCGCAACGCCCAGGACGTCAAGGGTGGCGCCGGGCAGTACTTCACGCCGCGCCCGCTCATCGACGCCATCGTCGACTGCATTCAGCCGCAGCCGGGCGAGATCGTGGCCGATCCGGCCTGCGGCACGGGCGGCTTTCTCTTGTCCGCGCACACGTACCTCAAAAATCACTACCAGCTCGATCGCGACCAGAAGCGCCATCTGCGCTATGCGGCGCTGCGGGGCGTGGAGCTGGTTCCGAACGTGGCGCGCCTCTGCGGGATGAACCTCTTCCTGCACGGGATCGGCCCCGACGGCACTGACGATCACGAGCCGCCGATCGACATCGACGACGCGCTGCGCGACGAGCCGTCGGAGCGGGTGAACGTGGTGGTCACGAATCCGCCCTTCGGCAAGAAGTCGTCCGTCACGATCGTCAACGAGGAAGGCGATACCGACCGCCAGTCCCTCACCTACAGCCGTCCCGACTTCTGGACGACCACCTCGAACAAACAGCTCAATTTCGTGCAGCACGTGAAGTCGCTGCTGGCCATCCACGGGCGCGCGGCCGTCGTCGTCCCCGACAACGTCCTCTTTGAAGGCGGCGCCGGCGAGACGGTGCGCCGGAACCTGCTCAATGAGTGCGAGGTCCACACTCTCCTCCGCCTCCCCACCGGCATCTTCTACGCGCAGGGCGTAAAGGCGAACGTCCTCTTCTTCGACCGCAAGCCGGGGGCGAAAGATCCGTGGACGAAGACGATCTGGGTCTACGACCTCCGCACGAATAAGCACTTCACGCTGAAGACAAAGCGGATGGTGCGCGCCGATCTCGACGAGTTCGTCGAATGCTATCGGCCCGGCGACCGCCACAATCGGAAAGCGACATGGTCGGAAGCGACGCCCGAGGGGCGCTGGCGTCCGTACACGTATGAAGAGATCGTCGCCCGCGACAAAGTGAGCCTCGATCTGTTCTGGCTGCGCGACGAGAGTCTCGAAGACTCAGACAACCTCCCCGACCCTCACATCCTGGCGCAGGAGATCGCGGACGACCTTCGCTCCGCCCTTGCGCAGATCGAAGACGTCCTCGGCGATCTGGAGCAACGAGTCGGCGCCATTTCAGCGGAGTAACGCATGACGGCCGCAACGGTCACGAACCCGTCGACATGCAGCGGGGACATCGGCTCGAGGTAGAACGTCGCGCGACGCGACGCTGTGTCGCGGCGGGTTGGCCTGTCACACGGGTGGCCCGTGGGGCCCGAGGCCCTTCCGTGCGGGCTCAATGCTCGAGCGTAATCACCACACTCCCCTTCTTTCG
>DASVRB010000393.1:0-3498 GCA_036388835.1 Thermoanaerobaculia bacterium
GCCATCAACCCCGGCTCTATCGCCACCGACCGACTGAACGTCCGCATGCGCAAAGTGGCCGCGGAAACCGGCGTCGACGTGACCGCTGCCGCCGAACGAATGGCCTCCGCCCTCCGCGTCGCCCGCTTCGGCGAGCCACCCGAGGTCGGACGCGCCGTCGCCTTCCTCGCGTCCCCCCAGGCCGCGTACTGCCAGGGCGCCATCCTCGACGTCGACGGCGGGCAGACCAGGACGCTGTAGTGGTATCGCGACGAGCGATGCCGGTAAGCAGCTCGTGGCTTCGGTTGGATCGTCACATGCTAGTGTTTGCAGCGTGGATCCAGTCGGTCAGGTATTTCGCAGTTTCGAAGACGCAGATCGCGCCGACGATGACTTCTACGCAGGCCTGACGCCACAGCAGCGGCTCGACATGCTGCTTGAACTGGTAGAACGGCACAGGAGTGCTCTTGGCGAAGCTGCAAGCCGATTTGAGAGAGTTCATTGCGTTACTGAACTCGCACGGCGTTGAATACCTGATTGTCGGTGGTCACGCCGTTGCCTTCCACGGGCATCCACGATTCACCGGTGACATCGACTTCTTTGTTCGCACGACGCCCGAAAACGCGCAGCGGCTCCTTCGCGTTCTCGACGTTTTGGTTTTGGAGGTATCGCCGTGAGTGACCTGATCGAGCAAGGTCGAATCGTTTCACTCGGCCAACCTCCAAATCGGATTGACATCCTTATCTCCATTTCCGCCGTCGATTTCAGTTCGGCTTGGGAATCGCGCGTCGAGACGGTTCTGGGCGATCAGCCGGTGGCGCTTCTCGGTTTGGACCGATTTGCTCAAGAACAAGGAAGCTTCCGACCGTCTGAAGGACAGGGCTGATCTCGAAAAACTGCGCGCGGTGGCTGAACGCAAAAGCGCTCGCTGACTGGCTGCCGTCGATTTGGCAGGCTCGGGCCGGCCGCCACCCTCACCAGATCCGCACCGTTCCATCCGCGCTGCTCGAGACGATTCGACCGTTCGGGGTGAACGCGACGGCGGTGATGGCGCGGGTGTGACCTTCCCGCGATTCGCGCAATTTGCCGGTTGCGGCGTCCCAGACGTGCACGGCGCGATCGGCGCCGGCGGTGACGAACGTTGCGCCGTCTGGTGACCAGGCGGCAGAGGTGACGGCGAGTTGTTGCGGGATGGCCCGGGGGCGGCCGCCGATGGTCAGACGGGTCGGATGCGCGGTCTCGAGCGTGGCGACCACGGCTCCATCAGCGACGTTCCAGAGGCGCGCGGTGCGATCGAGGCTGGCGGAAACGAGACGCGTTCCGTCGGGCGAAAAGGCGAGCGCGAACGCGAGGTCGTGATGCCCCGCGAGCTTGCGCGGCTCACCGGGCGCAGCGGAAGCGCCGACTTGCCACAGCTGCACATCGACACCGCCCGCCGCGAGCCAGCGGCCGTCACGCGACCACGCGACCGAGCCGCCACTGTCCTGTAGCGCGATGGTCTGACGCGGTGCGCCGTTCGCGGCATCGAGCAGCGTCAGCGTGCCGTCGCTCGAGATCGCGGCGACCGTCCGGCCGTCGGGCGAGAACGCGACCGCGCTCGCGTAGCCGCGGAGGTCGCGCGACCACCGCGGCCGCGATTCGCCTTGCGCGAACGACACGATCTGTTTTGCAACTCCCGCGACGATCGCCCGACCGTCAGGGGAGATCGCGACTGCATGGACTTCGCCGCCGGCGCGCAGCGTGGCGAGCTCGTTGCCGTCCGCTGCACGCCAGAGTCGCACGGTGCCGTCGATGCCTCCGCTGACGATGCGATCACCGGCGGCGGCGACCGAGGAGACCACTCCGCGATGCGCGGAGAGGACGAGCGGTGCGGCTGAAGGGACGGACGACGGCGCAGCAGCAACCGCTGCAATCGTGACAATCGCAAACATCGCCAGTGCAGCGCTGCGATTCATTGCGCACCTTCTTCTTTCGCCGGAAGCGAGGCCACGCTCTTGCCGTTGCGCCGCAACTCGAGACGCGGCTCGCGCAACGCGTACAGTTGGGCACGATTCCCCTGGTTGTCCCACATCGCCAGGTTCGCGCCCCCCTCGGCATTGGCGAGGAAGAGCGCCTGCTGCCGCGGCGAGGCGTCGAGCGTGACGAACACTTCGCGCACTTCGTCGCTGGTCAGGTAGCCGGAGCGTTCGGTGCCGTCGGCATCGAACAGCAGGATGCCGGAGGTCGTGCCGAGACGCTCGGAACGGCGTCCGAACATCATCGGATCGGGGACCGGCGCCGCGATGTGTACGCGCTCGACGCCGTTCGCATCGACGACGATCAGACCGCGCACGCGCAGGACCGTCTCCTCGCCGATCGCCGCGTCCGGACGTGTGGCGGCGATCGAGAAAAGTGCCACGAACAACAGGCCGGCCATGGCGCAGGCGACGTTCGCGCGCCGCCGCAAATTCGCTTCGCTGCCTTCGAGTACTGCGATCCGCCGGTCGAGCGTTTCGACGTCGATCATGGTTCGCTCCTCCGCGGCCGAGTGTAGGAGCGCGAGCGCTCTCGGCGCGGCGAGATTGACCGTCTGCACGCGCGCGTTGACGAATGGTCGAAGCGCGGTGACGAGTGGTTTCGTGCAGCTCCGCAAACCGCGTATCGTTCCTCGATGGACTCGCGCCCCGCCGTTCGGATCGCGCAACTCGCGGAGCTGCCTTTTCGCGGAACGGGATTGGCGCGCTGGCGAGCCGCAGTCACGGCAGGGGAGTGGTCGTGGCTGACGAATCCCATCACCTGGCACCTCGCGTTCTGGACCATTCACGCGCTGAACGAGCTGCTGATCGCGGTCGCGGAACGGCGCGCGCTGGCCGGCGCGGGCATGTCGCTCGTCGTCATCTATTCGATGCTCGCGCTGCCGGCGTACGTCAACCTGTTCGTCTTCGTGCCGCGTCTGTGGCGGCGCGGCCGCCGCGTCGCATCCGCGATCGCGGCGACGCTGTTCGCCGCCGGCACGGCGTGGACTTTCATCGTCGCGACGAGAACGGGCTCGTTTGACTGGGACGATGACTTTCTGCGCGCGCAGATCCGCTGGACCTCGACGTGCGTGCTCTACATCCTCTCCGTCGCCGGGCTGGACATGGCGGCGCGGCACGTGCGCGAGATGCGTCTGCGCGCGGAGCGGGAGCGGGAGGAGGCCGAGCGGCGGCTCGAGCATTTGCGCGCGCAGGTCAATCCGCACTTTCTGTTCAACACGCTCAACAGCCTCTACGCGCTGGCGATCGTCAACTCACCCGACCTGCCGCGCCTGATCGTGCAGCACTCCGAGCTTTTGCGTTACGCGCTCGATCACACGCGGCAGCCACGCGTCCCGCTGACGAGCGAGATCGATTTCGTAGCCGCGTACGTCGCGATCGAGCGGTTGCGCGTCGAGGCCACCGACGTGCGGCTGGATGTGGACGGCGTCGTTCGCGATCAGCAGATCGCGCCGATGCTCTTCGCCCCGCTGGTCGAGAACTGTTTCAAGCATCTGGCTGGGAT
>DASVRB010000394.1:0-3543 GCA_036388835.1 Thermoanaerobaculia bacterium
GACGCTCCCGACCGCGTTCGGCGAGAAGATGGTCATGCGCATCTTCGACCCCGAGGTCATGATCAAAGAGCTCGCGGGCCTCGGCTTTTATGAAGATGAGATGAAGACGTTCGCCGACTGGATCAAGCGTCCGCACGGCATCATCCTCGTCACCGGTCCGACCGGCTCCGGCAAAACGGTCACGCTCTACTCCGCGCTGAAGAGCCTCGCGTCGCCGGAGATCAACATCACGACCATCGAAGATCCGATCGAGATGGTGCACGACGACTTCAATCAAACGTCTGTGCAGAACAAGGTCGGGATCACGTTCGCCTCCGCGCTCCGCACGATCCTTCGTCAGGATCCCGACATCATCATGGTCGGTGAGATCCGCGACGGCGAAACGGCGCAGAACGCGGTGCAGGCGGCGCTCACCGGTCACCTCGTTTTCTCGACGCTGCACACGAACGACGCCGCAACCTCGGTCACGCGCCTCGTCGATCTCGGCATCCAGCCGTTCCTCATTTCATCGACGCTGATCGGGACGATGGCGCAACGCCTCGTGCGCCGCATCTGCGAAGACTGCAAGACCAATCGGCCGCTGACCGTCGAAGAAGCGGCGATGCTGAATCTGCAGGCGCCGCAGGGGAAACGGATCATCGTGAAAGAAGGGGCGGGCTGCATCCGCTGCCGCAACACCGGCTACTACGGCCGCACCGGCATCTTCGAGATCCTCCCGGTCGACAACGCCATTCGCGATCTCGTCGAGCGCGGCGAAGACTTTCTGAAGATCAAGGACATGGCCATCAAACGCGGCATGCGCACGCTGCGTCAAAGCGCCCTGCGCAAACTCGCCGAAGGTGTGACCAGCTTCGAAGAAGTCGTGCGGGTGACGGGGATTTAAGGTGGAGCGGCGGGCTTTAGCCCGCCGACCGTCTCGCGACAAATCGGCGGGCTAAGAGCCCGCCGCTCCACTGGACATCGCGATTCGGCCACCCGCTCAGCCTGTTTCAACTGTAGCTGCACTGAAATAGTCGCTCGGTTCTGGCGCGCTACCATCTACATACCGATGGCCTGCCTACGATTGCTCGCTTTCCTCGTCGTGCTGATTCCGTCAGTCGCTCGCGCCGCGGATGCGCCGACGGTGCCGTGGCACAAGGTGCCGAAGACCGCGATGGCGGTGGCGCGCGCGCAGCAGAAGATGCTGCTCGTCTACTTCCGCGAATCGTGCGACCGCTGCAACGACGCGAGCGACCGGATGTTCGAGAAGGCGGCGAGCGACGATGTGTTTCAGCGCGCGCTCGACACGTTCCTGCCGCTGCGCGTCGACGAAACGTCGCCGGAGATCGAGGTGCTGCCGGAGCTGACGAAAGCGAAAGGTCCGCTTGTGGCGATCTACGACGCGTCGGGCATCCAGCTTTCGGTCCTCGAGTCGAACAAGTTGAAGTGGAACGACGTAGGCGAGTTGCTGCTCCGGTTTCGCTCGTCGCGTGGCATTGCCGCGCATGCGGCCGAGGTGCGGATCAAGGGTGATACCGCGGCGAGCGACTTCGTCGTCGGACACGCCATGCTCAACGGCCGCGAGCCGCGACGTGCGGCAGAGCGCTTCGAGATGGCGGCGCGCGCGTTCGAGGCGCGCGCTGAAAAAGAGGCGCAGCAGATCGCGCTGGTGACGGCGGGACACGCGTGGTACGCGGCCGGGATGAAGTCTCGCGGCAAGAAGCAGATCGAAGACGTGCTGCGCACCGCCGTTTCGAAAGCAGTCGAAGCCGAGGCGCACTTTCAGATGGGTGCGATTCACGAGTCGATGCAGTCCGTCGTCTTCAGCACGCCGAATAACGGGCCGATCGCCACGCCCGGAAAAAGTGGACGGACCGATGGTCCGGGTGTGACGCCGGCGACGCGCCGCGCGCACTCGCAGATCGACACGCTTCGTGCGATTGCGGCGTATCGCAAGGCGTACGAGCTCGCGCCGGCCGGCTCGTCGACGCAGGAGGCGGCGCGCGCGGCGCTCGCGCGTCTCGACGACGCACCGCTGGCGCCGAAAGGGGAGGCCACCGGCACGCTCCGTCTCATTCCGCCCGCGCGGCAGACCGTCACGGGCGAAGCGGAGTTCCTCGCGCAGGCCGGTCCGGGCGTCGCGCGCGTCGACTTTTTTCTCGAGGAGAAACAGGTCGCATCGGAGAAGCGGGCGCCGTTCCGCGCGACGATCGACGTCGGTCAGACCGCGCGTGCGCGGACGATCAAGGCACGTGCGTTCGATGCGGCCGGAAAGGCGGTCGGCGACGCGGTCGTCACGATCAACGATCGGCTCGATGCGTTTGCCGTGACCATCGTTGCGCCGGCCACGGACATGATCGCGAACGCCGCCGACGTCGAGCTCGACGTGCGCGTTCCGCCGGGCCGCACGTTGAAAAATGTGGAGGTCTCGTGGAACGGAACGCCGTTCGCGAACCTGACGGCGCGGCCGTTCCGCACGCGCCTCGTCACGAACGGCGAGCTCGGATATCTGCGCGCGCTCGCGCAGCTCGACGACGGCACGACCACCGAGGCGACGAAGCTGTTCAACACCGTCTCATCCGAGACCGTCGAAGTCGCCGCCGTCACTGCCATCACCACGGTCCTCGGCGCGGACGGCAAACGGATCGCCGGCCTGCGCGCGTCCGACTTCGTGGTGCACGACGAAGGAAAGCAGGTCGAGCCGACACTCCGCTCATCAGACGACGAGCCGGTCACGATCGGCATCGCCATCGACAGCTCGTCGAGCATGGTCGGCAAACAGTTGTACGTCATCCGCGCCGCGGTCGAGCTGATCGAGCGGGGACTGCGGCCGCAGGACGAAGCGTTCGTGGTGGCGTTCGACACGACCTCACGTCTCGTGCATCCGCGCTCGAAAGATGCGGCCAGTCTGCGGTCGGCGGTGCTCGATCTCGTGCCGCGCGGCGGCACGTCGCTGTTCGACGGCGTGACGTTCGCGCTGCAGCAACTGCAGGGCATTCCGGGCAAGCGCGCGCTGGTCGTGCTGACCGACGGCCGCGAAGGGTCGAGCAGCGCGAGTGCGCGCGAATGCGAGCGTCTCGCGCGTGCCCTCGGAGTGCCGATCTATCTCCTCGTACCGCCGCGCGGAGAGAAGAGCGGTCACGCGCTGCTCGAGATCGCCGAGGCCACCGGAGGCACGTTGCTGTACGCGCCGCCGGCCGAAGGCCTTGCGGCCACGGCCGAACGGGTCGCGGATGAAGTGCGCGGCCAGTACGTGCTGTCGTTCACGAGACCGGCCGGCGTCAAGGCGGGAGAGTGGCGCTCGATCCGCGTCGCTGTCCGAGGACGCGACGCGACCGTGCGCACGATTCAGGGGTATCGAGCGAACTGACGGCGCGGACGCGCCGTCAGTTACAGAGAGCGCTTTTTGCCGCGAATGTTGCGACGGCTGCCCTTCGGCTTCGCACCACCACCGCCGTAGCCTCCGCCACCGCCGTAGTCGCCGCCACCGCCGCCACCGCTGTAGCCGCCGCCACCACCACCGCTGTAGCCGCCACCACCGCCGCCGTAGCCACCGCCGCCGCC
>DASVRB010000395.1:0-1999 GCA_036388835.1 Thermoanaerobaculia bacterium
GTCCCAGATCACGAACGCGAACATGCCGCGCAGGCGCCGCACCATGTCGGTCCCATGCTCTTCATACAGATGCACGAGCACTTCGGTATCACCCTCGGTGCGGAAGGTGTGGCCTTTTGCAATCAGCTCCGCGCGCAGCGGCGCGAAGTTGTAGATCTCGCCATTGAAGGTGACCCATACCGTGCCGTCTTCATTGGCCATCGGCGCGGCGGCGCGGCGATCGAGGTCGATGATCGCAAGGCGTCGCTGGCCGAGACCGATGAAGGGCGCGGCGTGAATCCCCTCGTCGTCAGGACCGCGGTGCACGATCGTGTCGCACATTGCGCCGATCAGCTCCGCCGGTACCGGACGTCCGGAGAAATCGAACTTTCCTGCAATTCCACACATGGCGAAAAAGAGAGCGCGCGACGCGATGGCCGCGCGCGGCGAGCGCGTATGCCGCTCAGTGCTGCGGCGGCGTCGCCAGGACGTTCATCGAAATGCTGATGAAGTCCGTTTCATTGCGCGGCAGGCGATCGCGCATCTGCTCGACCGTGACCAGCTCGCCGCTCTTCAGCTCATTGAAGGTGTATCCGAGCGATTCGAGAATCCGATAAGGGTTTCGCGCGTCGTCATTGAAGTGCGGACCAACCGCCTCCATGAGCAGGCGTGGACGCCAGCGCGCAAACGTCGCGGTCCCACCGGCGAACATCGGATATTCGTGGCCGTCGATGTCAATTTTCATGAGGTCGATGCGCTCGACGCCATTTGCTGCAAGCCAGTCGTCGAGGCGTACGAAATCGACAGTGGAGAGTCCGTCGCGCCGCGAGCCGTCAGTCCGCCAACTGGCGCGAAAATCGACGCCGGTTGCCGACTCGGTGTGATCCGACAATGCGACTTTCACCGGCTCGACGCGCAACGACGGATTGAGCGCAACGTTCCGCTTCAATTTCGCAAACGCGAAATCGGTCGGCTCGAAGGCGATGACGCGGCCAGTGCTGCCGACCAATCTCGCCAGGTGCAGTGCATGCGCACCAATGTTTGCGCCGATGTCGAGCACGGTCATGCCGGGCTTGGTCCACCGGTCGATGGCCGCGGCGACTTCGCGCTCGTAATTGTTGAGATAGAGATTGAAGTCGATGACCTCGCCGAGGTCGAGGTCGAAGGTCAGGCCATTGACGGTGGCGGTGACGTGCCGGCGCGACATGAGCCGGCTCATTGCGCCGACAGCGGCGCCGCGCACAGGCCGCGGCAGGAGGTCGTACACCGAACGTGCAATGCGAACGATTTGGCGACGCATGCGGTTTAGGGCTTCCTCGCAACACAGTAGGTCATGACGCGGTAACGCTCGAAGCGCGACAAGAGCCGCGCCACAAACGCGTTGGCGACGCGCGCCAGCGCGGGCGGCGCGTGGCCGGCAAAGCGTGGTGACACCAGTGCCAGCTCGGCGCCGGGCAACGTGCCGTATTCAACGATTTCGAATCCCTCGGCCTTGACGACGTCGCGCAGCTCGTCGGGCGTGAAGAGGTATTGGAAAAACGCACAAGGTTTCGTCTTCAGGTTGTACAGGTAATCGCTCGCCGCGCGATGCTGCATCGAATCGCGCGGCACTGTGAGCACGGCGGTTCCGCCGCTCTTCAATACACGCCGGAACTCGCGCAGCGCAGCACCTGGCCCATGCTCGTCGTGCTCGATGACGCCCCAGGAGATGATTCCGTCGAACGTCGCGTCGACGTACGGCATGGAGCGAATGTCGGTCTGGGTCCAGGTGATGTGCGGATAAGTCCTGCGGGTGTGCTCGAGCAATTCGGCCGAGTAGTCGCAACCTTCCGAGCGATAGCCCGCTTTTTCGAGGAAGGCCACCCAGTCGCCGGCACCGCAGCCGGCGTCGAGAATGCGTCCGCCTGCCGCAATTTCGCGCGAGATCAATTCGAATTCTTTCGTGCGGCGAAACTGCCGCACTTTCCGCGCATTGAGAGGCGTCGCGCCGGCGAAATTCTTCGCCCACATTTCGGGCGTG
>DASVRB010000396.1:0-2132 GCA_036388835.1 Thermoanaerobaculia bacterium
CGCTCGACCGGCGCTTCTTCCGCGAACAGTACGACGCGCGGCGGTTGCTGCTGCACGTCGTGTCGATCATCCGCGGCGGCTCGGACATGCTCGCGCTGTCGCACGCGGCGCTCGACGAGATCGAGCGTGCGCTGCATCCGAAGCACATCTCGCTCTGGCAGCTCGATCCCGAAGGTGCAGCGCTGCATCGCGGCTTCTCGCGCGGCGAGCACGATCTGAAAGAGATCGAGCCGCTGCCGGCGAACGGCACGCTGGCGACGCTGCTCGCCGCGGACGACGATCCGCTCGACGTGCACAGCCGCCACACGCGCGCGGTGCTGCAGCGGTTGCCCGCCGCCGAGCGCGCGTGGCTCAACGCGGCGCGTGCGCATCTGATCGTGCCGCTGCTGATCGAAAAGCGCATCGTCGGGATGATGGTGCTGGGCGAGCGCAAATCAGAAGAGCCGTATGCGCGTGAAGATCGCGAGCTGCTGCGGATGCTCGGCGCGCAGCTCGCGCTCACCGTCGATTACTCGCGTCTGAAACAGTCGCCGGCGTTGGTGTGGGCGCCTCCCACGTCCTCCGCGCCAATTCATCTCCACGTCAGCGACGCGCTGCAGCTCTGTCCCCGTTGCGGCCGTTGTTATGCGCCCGACGAGAGCCGCTGCGACGTCGACGATCAGGCGCTCGTCCCCGAATCGGGCGTGCCGCGCATCATCGAAGACAAGTACGTCGTCACGCGTCTGCTCGGACGCGGCGGCATGGGCTCGGTGTATCTCGCGACGCAGAAGCGTCTGAACCGGCCGGTGGCGATCAAAGTGCTGTTGTCGCATCTCGTCGGCAGCACGTCGATGCGCTCGCGATTCGAGCGCGAGGCACGCATCGTCGCGCGTCTGCGTCATCCGGCGATCGTCACGATTCACGACTTCGGCCTGCTGCCGTCCGGTCACGCTTATCTGGTGATGGAGTATCTCGACGGCGACACGCTGCGCAAAACGATCACCTCCGGGCCGCAGCCGGTCGCGCCTGCGATCGAGCTGCTGTCGACGGTGGGGGAGGCGATCGACGCGGCCCATCGCGCCGGCGTCATCCATCGCGACCTCAAGCCGGAGAACATCATGCTGGTGCGCGACCAGCAGCGCAGCACGCCGCGTGTGCTCGACTTCGGCCTTGCGAAACTGACCGGCCCGATCGGCGAAGACGACGCGACGCTCGTGCAATCGGGACACAGCGCCGGTGTGGTCGGAACGCTGATGTACATGGCCCCCGAGGTGTTGAGCGGCCATCCCGCCGACCCGCGCGCCGACCAGTACAGCCTCGGCCTCATCGCGTACGAGCTCCTGGTCGGAGAGCACCCGCTCGGCCTCGCCACCGACCTCGCTTCGGTAGTCCGCGGCCACACCGAGCAGCCGGTGCTGCCGATCCGCGAACGCGTTTCCGAAATCCCCGTGCACGTGGCCGAAGCGATTGCAAAAACGCTCTCGAAAAAGCCGGCGGAGCGATTCGACAGCGTCGGGGAGTTCGTTCGCGCACTCGCGATGAGCGAGTGACGCGCACCTGGTGGAGCGGCGGGCTTCAGCCCGCCGAGTACTCGCGAAACGTTCGGCGGGCTAACGCCCGCCGCTCCACAAGACGGTTGCCTCACACGATCATGACCGGCACGGGCGCGTGCTGGACGATCTCTAGCTTGCGTTTGCTCGGCTCCGCGGCGGCGTTGAGGAAGATGGCGTCGGCGTCGTTTTTGGCGGCGTATTTGATGATCTCCTGCTCGGGATCTTTGCCGTGCAGGATCACGGTTCTCGCGTGCGGGACGCCCGCGCCGACTTCGCGCTGGAGGGTCTCGGCGCGCTGCTGGTCGTGGTCATCGCAGACGGTGATGAGGTGGATGTCTTTCGCGACGCGGGCCGCGAGCTCGAGCGCGCGATGCGAGGTCTGCTGGAGATGCAGCGGGACGACGACGCGTTGCATCGACGCGCGTTTGCGGATGCCGTAACGGATTGCGAGCACCGGCGCCGGCGGCTCTTTCAACACGGTCATGGTGGTCGAGCCGACGAGCAGATGCGCGACGTGATGGCGGCCGTGGGTGGCGATGACGATGAGGTCGACGTTCTCCGATTTCGCGGTGCGGCAGATCTCGCCGCCGGTGTCGGGAG
>DASVRB010000397.1:0-7742 GCA_036388835.1 Thermoanaerobaculia bacterium
TCTTCCAGATCGCGCTCGTTCTCGGCCGGCAGGATCACTTTGGTGATGCCTGCACGCGCCGCGGCGAGGATCTTGTCCTTCACGCCACCGACCGGCAGCACTTTGCCGCGCAGCGTGATCTCGCCCGTCATTGCGACGTCGCGATGCACCGGAATCTTCGTGACGGCGGAGAGGAGCGCGGTGGCCATGGTGATGCCGGCGGAGGGACCGTCTTTCGGGATGGCCCCTTCCGGCACGTGGATGTGAATGTCGAGCGATGAGTGAAAGTCCGCGTCGAGGCCGAACATCTCCGCACGCGAGCGGACGTACGAAAGCGCCGCACGCGCCGACTCCTGCATCACGTCGCCGAGCTTGCCCGTCAACGTGAGCGTCCCCTTGCCGCGCGAGAGCGCGACTTCGGTCGTCAGAATCTCGCCGCCCACTTCCGTCCACGCGAGACCGGTCGTGAGACCGACTTCCGCCTTGTCGTGGATCTGGTGCGCGCGGTACTTCACCTTGCCGAGGAGCTCGCGCACTTTAGCGCGGTTCACGACGGTCTCGAAATCGGGACCCGACTTCACGACCTGACGTGCGAGCTTGCGATAGATCGCGCCGACTTCACGCTCGAGATTGCGGACGCCCGCTTCGCGCGTGTAGCCGTCGATCAGCTCTTCGAGACCGGAGTCTTCGATCGTGATCTTCGCGTCTTCGAGGCCCTGCTCGCCCTTCTGCTTCGGCGCGAGGAACTGGCGCGCGATGGCGAGCTTCTCGAGGTGCGTGTAGCCGGAGAGCTGGATGATCTCCATGCGGTCGCGCAGCGGCGCCGGAATGGTGTGCGTGACGTTCGCGGTGGCGATGAACATGACCTTCGAGAGGTCGTACTCGACGTCGAGGTAGTGATCGACGAACGCGTTGTTCTGCTCCGGATCGAGCACCTCGAGCAGCGCCGAAGAAGGATCGCCGCGGAAATCCATCGACATCTTGTCGACTTCATCAAGGAGGAAGACGGGATTGATCGTGCCGGCCTTCTTCATCCGCTGAATGATCTGGCCGGGGAAGGCGCCGATGTAGGTCCGGCGATGTCCGCGGATCTCCGCTTCATCGCGCACGCCGCCGAGGGAGAGGCGAACGAACTTGCGGCCGGTGGCGCGGGCGATCGACTTCGCGAGCGAGGTCTTGCCGACGCCGGGAGGTCCGACGAAGCAGAGGATCGTCCCTTTCGGCTGCTTCACGAGCTGGCGCACCGCCAGGAACTCGAGGATGCGGTCTTTGATCTTCTCGAGACCGAAATGGTCTTCGTTGAGGATCTGCTCGGCCAGCTCGATGTCCTTGATCTCCTTGGACGCTTTCTTCCAAGGAACGGAGACGAGCCACTCGATGTAGTTGCGCGAAACGGTTGCTTCGGCGGAGACACCGGGCATGGCCTCGAGGCGCTTCAATTCCTGCAGCGCCTTTTCCTTGGTGTCCTTCGGCATGCCCGCTTCTTCGATCTTCGTGCGGAGCTCTTCGATCTCGTCCGAGCGATCGTCTTTGCGGCCCAGCTCGTGGTGGATCGCCTTGATCTTCTCGTTGAGGTAGTACTCCTTCTGCGCGCGCTCCATCTGCTTTTTGACTTTGGAGTTGATGCGCTTGTCGATGTTGATCTTTTCGATCTCGATCTCGATGAAGTCCTGCAGCTTCTGCAGGCGCTCGTACGGCGAAGGAGTCTCGAGAAGCTGCTGCTTCTCGGTGGTGGTGATGAGGAGGTGCGAGGCGAGCGTGTCGGCGAAGCGATCGGGGTTGTCTAGCTTCAGCGTCGACATCACGCCTTCGAATGCGAGGTGATGCGACATCTTCGCGTACTGCTCGAAGATCTCCATCAGCTTCTGCATGTACTGCGAGACTTCAGGCGTGAGCGGGTACTTCGTATCGATCTCGCGAACCGCCACGGTCACGAAACCGTTCGACTCATGCGAGCCGACGATCTCGCCACGCGTCAAACCCTCGACCATCACTTTGACGTTCTGGTTCGGAAGCTTGAGGTTCTGCACGACCGTGGCGATGACGCCGATCTGGTAGATCTCGGTCATCGACGGATCGTCGATCTTCGGGTCTTTCTGAGTGGCGAGGAAGATCCTCTTCTCCGAGGTCGAGAGCGTCGCCTCGAGCGCCATGATCGAGGCGCGGCGGCCGACGACGAACGGCGCCATCATCGAAGGAAAGACCACCATGTCACGCAACGGAACGAGGGGCAGTTGCACGATGCTGGATTCTGGATTCGACATTACGAGACTGTTATACAGCGGTCCGGGGGGAAATGCTTCCCGCGGCTGGCGCCGCTTCGCGGGGCGAATTGAAAATTGAAAATTGAAAATTGAAAAATCGACCCGAGTCGCAGCTGTTCCGACTGCCGATCTTTCAATTTTCAATTTCCAATTTTCAATTTCAGCCCCACGAAAAAGGCCGCCCGAAGGCGGCCAGTTGGGAACACGGAAAAGTGCGAGCTAACCCGCTTTCTTGTACTGCGTCACCGGCTGAGCGCGGTTCTCGACGACTTCGCGGGTGATCACGCACTCGCTGATCGTGTGCTCGGACGGGATGGTGTACATGATCTCGAGCATCAGCTCTTCGATGATGATCTTGAGGCCGCGCGCGCCGACGTTGCGCTTGAGCGCTTCCTCGGCGATCGCTTCGAGGGCGTCGTCGGTGAAGCGGAGCTCGACGTTCTCGAAGCCCATGATGGTCTGGTACTGACGGACCAGCGAATTCTTCGGCTCGCGCAGGATCTCGATGAGAGCGGCGCGGTCGAGCTCGCTCAGCGTCGCGACCACCGGCAGACGTCCGACGAATTCCGGGATCAGACCGAACTTGATCAGATCCTCGGGGTGGACCTGCGCGAGCAGCTCGCCGGTCTTTTTCTCTTTCTTCGACGCGATGTTCGCGCCGAAGCCCATCGAGGTCTGCGAAAGACGGCGCTCGATCACGGTGTCGAGTCCGACGAACGCACCACCGCAGATGAAGAGGATGTTGGTCGTGTCGATCTGGATGAACTCCTGGTGTGGATGCTTGCGGCCACCCTGCGGCGGAACGTTCGCAACCGTCCCCTCGAGGATCTTGAGCAGCGCCTGCTGCACGCCTTCACCCGAAACGTCGCGCGTGATCGACGGGTTGTCGCCCTTGCGGCAGATCTTGTCGACCTCGTCGATGTAGACGATGCCGCGCTGGGTCTTGTCCTTGTCGTTCCCCGCCGCCTGGTAGAGCTTGAGGATGATGTTCTCGACGTCTTCGCCTACGTAACCGGCCTCGGTCAGCGTGGTGGCGTCGACGATCGTGAACGGCACCGAGAGCATGCGCGCCAGCGTCTGCGCCAGCAGCGTCTTGCCCGTTCCGGTCGGGCCGATCAGCAGGATGTTCGACTTCTGCAGCTCGACGTCAGCGCGGGTGTTGCGCTGCTGGTAGTCGATCCGCTTGTAGTGGTTGTACACCGCGACCGCGAGCTTCTTTTTCGCCCGCTCCTGGCCGATGACGTAGAGGTCGAGGAACTCTTTGATCTCTTTCGGCTTCGGAAGGTGGCCTGCTCCCTCGAGCGCACCCGGCTCGTCTTTCCGGTCTTCCGCGATGATGTCCAGACAGATGTCCACACATTCATCGCAGATGTAGACGGTCGGGCCGGCGATCAACTTCTTCACGTCGCGTTGCGACTTGTTGCAGAAGCTGCAACGAAGCACGTCGCCGCTGTTCCCCTTCTTCGACATTGCGATTGGTCCTTTTGTGAGCTTGCCCAGATTGAACTCCCGGGCGTCATTCAAGTCAACTCGGCGTCCGACACAGCGCATTCCACTGCCACGCCGTGCCTCCCGAGTACGCGCTGCACGAGATCCTTCGCCGTCTTCGCGGCTCAGGATGATCGCGAAGCGCTAGTCTCGCTTCGCAATCACCTGATCAACAAGACCGTATTCCTGCGCCTGTGGTGCCTGCAGGATGTAGTCGCGGTCGGTGTCTTTGTCGATCTTCTCGATCGGCTGGCCGGTGTGGTTCGCGAGGATCGAGTTGAGGCGCGCCTTCATCTGCATGATGTCGCGCGCGTGAATGTCGATCTCACTGGCTTGACCGCCGAGGCCGTGCATGAGGGGCTGATGGATGAGCACGCGTGAATTCGGCAGGCAGTAGCGCTTCCCTTTCGCGCCAGCCGCGAGCAGCACGGCCGCCATCGACGCCGCCTGCCCGATGCAGATGGTGGCGATGTCGGGCTTGACGTATTGCATGGTGTCGTAGATCGCGAGACCCGAGGTGATCGAGCCGCCGGGCGAGTTGATGTAGACCGAGATGTCCTTCTCAGGGTTCTCGGCTTCGAGGAAAAGCAGCTGCGCGATGATGAGGTTCGAGACGTTGTCGTCGATTGGCGAGCCGAGGAAGATGACGTTGTCTTTCAGCAGCCGCGAGTAGATGTCGTAGGCGCGCTCGCCACGCGACGTCTGCTCGACGACCATCGGAATCAAAACCATTTGGGTCTCCTTTGCGCTGCGCATTCTATGCGCGACCGGGGGCCTCCGGCGGCCGGGCCCATGAGCCGCGGGGCGCGTAGGCGCTTAGGCGCGTAGGCGCTTGGGTGAGTTGTCGCTTCGAGGCGTGGCTTCTCGCGGTGGCTCGCGGCACAGGCGACTGATTACCCAAGCGCCTCATGCGCCTAAGCGCCTAAGCGCCCGCGGAGCGCGGCGTCAGCCGCGCGTCCGCGATTCGCGCAGCACCAGCTCCAGTGCACGGTCCTGGGCCATCGATGCCCGCAGCGCTTCGTAGCCGCCGTCGTCTTTGAGGTGATGCTTGACGTCCGCAAAGTCGCGGTCCTGCTCGCGCGCGGCGCGGCGGATCTCCGCGTCGACCTCGACGTCGCTCACGGTCAGGTTTTCTTTTTTCGCGATCGCTTCGAGCACGAGGCCACGCTTCACGCGTTTGATGGCCTCGGGGCGGAACTCTTCACCGATCTTGCGCCAGTCCATCTCCGCGGTCTGCAGGTCGACGCCCTGCGAGGCAAGGTAGCGCGCGTAATTGTTCAGCGACTTTCCGAGCTCGTCTTCGACCAGCGCTTCCGGCACGTCGAATTCGTGCGTGGCCAGCAGCTTCTCGCCGACCTGATTGCGCTTGAAGCGCAGCGCTTCCATCTCGCGGTGCTTCCGGATGTCGGCGGTGATCGCTTCGCGCATCTGCTCGACCGACTCCCAGCCGCCGACGCTCTTCGCGAACTCGTCGTTCACGTCCGGCTTTTCCTGAACGCGAATTTCCTTCAGCGTCACGTCGTGGTGGATGGTCTTGCCGCGCCACGCTTCCTGATTCGCATCCTCGCCGTAGGCCTTGTCGAACGACGCGCTCTCGCCCGCCTTCTTGCCGCGCAGCGCATCGTGCAGCTCCGGCAGCGGCGAGTCCTCTCCCATCTTGAAATGACCGGAGTCGGTCTTCGTCTCGAAGCCTTCGCCGGACGAGACGATCTCGATCACCGCGAAGTCGCCTTCATCGAGGCCGCGCTCCGTTTCGATGCGGTACGCGCTGGCCTGATCGCGCAGACGCTCGATCATCGCTTCGACGTCGGTGTCCGTCACTTCGATGGCCGGGTCCGCGAGCTCGAGTCCGCGATACTCGCCGAGCTCGATGTGCGGCTTCACTTCGAAGCGCGCCTTGAACTTCATCGGTGCGCCGTCGACGAACGCGTCGACATGCTCGAGCACCGGCTCGCCGACCGGCTCGAGGCCCTTGCCGAGCACCACGTCACGGAAAGATGCGCCGAGGACGCGGGTCACGACCTCTTCCTGAATCTCCTTCGCGAAACGGTTGCGCACCACGCTCGCCGGGATCTTGCCGGGGCGGAAGCCCGGCACTTTCGCGTGGCGTGAGAACTCGCTGGTGACGCGGTTCGCTTCGCGGGAGAGAAGATCCGCCGGGATCTCGACTTCAACGGTTTTCTGGACGGGGCTTACGTCTTCGAAGTTCAGTACGGTCATTGTTTTTATCTTTGCTGGAGATGAATGAAGAACGCAGAACGCGGAATGAAGAATGTAGAAGAGAGACCTTTTCTCAATTCTTCATGCTGCGTTCTGCGTTCTTCATTCGTTGAGATGGTGCGAAAGGTGGGACTCGAACCCACACGGCTTTGGGCCACTGGATCCTAAGTCCAGCGCGTCTGCCAATTCCGCCACTTTCGCGGAGGGGCGAGTCTATCGAAATTCGCCGGGAAGAGGGGTGGTGCCCCCACCAGGACTCGAACCTGGAACCAACGGATTAAGAGTCCGCTGCTCTACCAATTGAGCTATGGAGGCAAGGAACCGCTAGAACAAAGGGAGGCGGAAAGTATTTCCGTTTCAGACGTTTGTCAAGGAGCGGCAGGCACGCTCGCGCGCACGCTTTTCGCGGCCCGGTGCAGGTAGTCGAGGCCGGAGAAAAGCGTCATCAGCATCGACGCGCGGAACAGCAGCTCCGCGAATCCGTGCAGCCCCGGCAACAGCGAGTTCACCGCGATGACGGTCGCCAGCGTCACCGCCTGCAGCACGGTCGAAGTTTTCCCCCACACGGTCGGCGGAAAGCGCGTGATCTGGATGCGCGTGTACATGACGTACGCGAAGAAGACGAGCAGCACGTCGCGAATGAAGACGGTGAACGTGAGCCATCCCGGCACCGCGATGCGTGGCAGGTCGGTGGCGAACGTGTAGTAGAGAAATCCACACACCATCAGCGTTTTGTCGGCCGCCGGATCGAGGATCGCACCGAGCCGCGAGCGGACGTTCATCCGCCGCGCGAGCGCACCATCGAGGATGTCGGTCACCGCGGCGCTGACGAAGATCACGAACGCCGCCGCATACATCCCGCGCACCGAAGCCCAGATGAAACACGGCACGAGCAGCAGCCGGCCGACGGTCAGGATGTTGGGGATGTGGCGCTTCACGTTTGGTTGTCAGTTCTCAGTGATCGGTGGTCTGCGAAGTGTCGCCCGGACGATGGCCGCGGAGAACCGACACGCGACAACCGATCGCCGACGGTCAGCTCGCCTCTTCGCGGAACTGGTCGATCGCGGTGCGCTTGAGGTAGATGGTCTTCCCCTCGGAGATGAGGAGGTTCTGGCGCATCAGATCGTGAATCAGGCGCGACACGGTTTCGCGCGAGGTGCCGATCATGTTGGCGATGGCCTGATGCGTCGGCCGCGTCACCGCGACGTATCCGTTCTCCAGCACTTTCCCCTGATCTTTCGCCAGGTCGAGGAAGAAGCGCGCAAGGCGCCCGTAAACGTCCATCGTGGCCAGCGATTCGATGCGGCTCGACGCCTGACGCAGCCGCCGCGAGATCTCCGCCAGTACTTTTTTCGTGATGTCGAAGTTCTGCGACATGATCTGGAGGAAGTCGTTCCGCCAGATCGTCATCAGTTCGAGGTTCTCGGTCGCGACGACGGTCGCGGAGCGCGGCTCGTCGTCAAGCAGCGCCATCTCGCCAAAGAAATCGCCCGGCCCGAGGAGGGACAGAATGATCTCCTTCCCCTCGGGCGAGATCATCGTCACCTTCACCTGCCCCTCGCGAATGAGGCAGAAGATGTCGCCGCTCTCGTCGGCATAAAACACGACATCTTCCTTCGCATACCGCCGCGGCTTGGCCACGGCCGCGATAGCCGCCAATTCACGGTCGTCGAGGTCGGCGAACAGAGGGAACTTGCGGAAGAAGGCGGTCTGCATGGGAAGGAGGGGATTGTAACTGGTTGTGGGTTGGGGGGCGGAGTTCCTCGGTTCCTCGGTGCCTCGGTTCCTCGG
>DASVRB010000398.1:0-3091 GCA_036388835.1 Thermoanaerobaculia bacterium
CCGTGTACTCCTTTTTCTTCGGCAACTCCGCGTCCGACAGGGTCCCACGGTCGAGCGTCTGAGTTGCCATTCGTCTCCTCAATAGTCCTTGGGCGCTTTGTAGGGCTTGCCGAACTTGTTCGCGTGCTGTCCGGCGCGGAAGTTCCGGCCGTCGATGGTCAGGCGCGTGGCACCGGCGACCGTGCCGTCGCTCTTCACTTCGAGATCCGACGTGACGCTGCCGCCCTGCTCGTTCCAGGCGGTCAGGCGGTACTTGCCGGCCGGGACGTCGAACGAGTAATTGCCGGCCGCGTCGGCGAAGCCAAAGTACGGCGTCGCCAGCACGTGCACCACCGCCGACATGTTCGGGTGGATGTTGCAGTAGACGTTGACCACGCCCGGCGTGTCGAACTTCTGCGATTTGCCCGGACCTTTCCGGTAGAGCCCGAGATCGAACGTGTAGCCGGGGGTGAGTGAGAAGAGGTTGTGGGAGATCGGATCTTCGTTCGGAAACGAAATCGTCGAGCCCGCCGGCACCGCCAGCACGTGCGGCAGGAACGTCTTGCTGCGGGTGATCATGGTGAACGTCGAGCCGGCCCGTTTCGGCGCCTTGCCGGCGGGGTCGAGCCACACCAGCGTTTCGGCGATCACCGGCCGCTGGCCGCGCTTCGTGAGGAACGAAACGTTGCCCGTGACGGGAGCGGCATCGAGTGCGCCGGCAAAGAGAATGCACGCGCCTGCAGCGAGGAGAAAACGTTTCATTGAATTGGCTCCGGGGCCGAAAAGTCTAGCACACGATCTTGTGCGTTCGGCACGCCGATTGAAGTAGCAATATCGTGCGAGATTTTGGTTGCGATTAGGAATGAAAACCGTATCATCTTCTCCCATGCAGCAGAACGAAACGGGTGGGCTCGCGGGTGCAATAAACCCCGCCGCAAGCTGTTAGCGTAACCACTACGATCGAGTGCGGCAAAACGCCGCATGATCTTTAACAAGTCATAAGGTTCCCGCTCCTCCCCTCCACCACGGGGTGTGTGGGCGGTCGATCCGGTCCGCAACACCGGCGAGGTGGGTCACGGTACGTAACGTGACGCTCGTTGCGGGTCCGCCGGAAATTCATGGGGAGGAGGTACTGATTTTCACATGGATTGTTCACATAAACCTGAGGGGGTTGCTTCGTAGCTAGACGCTGCGAGGTGATGCTCCACCCCGGAAGGGCGCCCGTCAAACGGCGCCCTTTTTCTTTTTCCCCTCACCTCTTCCGCGGCTCAGTCCATGCGCGGAATCGCAGCGCGGCCGTCGACCAGCGGAATGGCCGGCAGTTCCGGCGCCACGATCGACCGCAGCCGCTCGCGCATCGCATCGAGCGACGCGAACTCCGCGTGCAGCAGCTCGTGAATGGCTTCGACGTCAGCAGCTTTCAGCCGCGGTTTCTTGTCCAGACACGCGTTCGTTTTGCAGCGGTTCGTGCAGTACTTGCGCGTCTTCCGCGTCTTCGGAAAAGCAGTACCGCACCAGGAGCAGGTTCCCATCGCACGCCTCCACACGCCCGAAAATCCGTTGATCAACGCTCCCGATGCGCGGTGGCGAAAACAGCGTGGCGGGCAGCCGTTTCTTCGCGCATCGCTCGAAACCGTTGATCAACGGCAGTGTAGCGAAGGTTGTGCACACGGTCAAGATGTTGACCTCTGGTGCCCCGGGCCGGACTCGAACCGGCACGCCGCTCACGCGGCAGCGGATTTTAAGTCCGCAGCGTCTACCATTCCGCCACCGGGGCTTGGTGGGAAATTGAAAATTGGGAAATTGAAAATTGAAAAATCGGAGCGAGTGCGCGCTTGCTCGGCTGGGCGTTTTCAATTTTCAATTTTCAATTTTCAATTCGGTGGGCCGGCCCCGCCGGACGAATCATAACTTCGGATATCATCCCGCCCGCATCAAACCACTCCCCCTCCGGAGGCTTCAAATGACCACCACAGTCGAAACGACTCCCGGCGCGCCGCTCACGCTGCTCGCTGAAGAAGAACAGATGTTCCAGCAGAGCGTGCGCGACTTTGCGGTCGAGCGCATTCGCCCGCTCGTCCACCAGATGGATCACGACGCGACGATGTCGCCCGACCTCCTTTCGAGCTTTTTCGAGCTCGGCATCATGGGCATCGAGATCCCGGAGCAGTACGGCGGCGCCGGCTCGACGTTCTTCACCGCGGTCCTGATTGTCGAAGAGCTCTCGCATGTCGACGCCTCGGTCGGCGTGCTGGTCGACG
Source organism: Thermoanaerobaculia bacterium (assembly GCA_036388835.1). GTDB lineage: Bacteria > Acidobacteriota > Thermoanaerobaculia > Gp7-AA8 > Gp7-AA8 > QHVT01. Next base: position 2,241 of record DASVRB010000398.1, read on the forward strand.
TCCAGAACACGCTGGTCAACAACGCCATCCTCCGCTGGGGCAATGAAGACCAACGCTCGAAGTACCTGAAGCTCCTCGCAACCGACACGGTCGGCGCGTACGCGCTCTCCGAGGGTGGGTCGGGGTCGGACGCATTCGCGCTGGCGACCAAAGCAGAGGATCGCGGCGATCACTGGGTCCTCAACGGCCGCAAGCTCTGGATCACCAACGCCGCCGAGGCGGGCGTGTTCATCGTCTTCGCCAACGCCAATCCTGATGCGGGGTACAAAGGCATCACCGCCTTCATCATCGAGCGCGACTTCCCCGGCTTCGCGGTCGGCAAGAAGGAAGACAAGACCGGCATCCGCGCCTCCTCGACGTGCGAGCTGATCCTCGAAGATTGCCGCGTGCCGAAAGAGAACGTCCTCGGCGAGGTCGGCAAGGGCTACAAGATCGCAATCGAGACGCTGAACGAAGGCCGCATCGGCATCGGCGCGCAGATGCTCGGCGTTGCCCGCGGCGCGCTCGAGCACGCCATCGCTTACACCAAGGAACGCAAACAGTTCGGCCAGCGCATCGCCGACTTCCAGGGCGTGCAGTTCCAGATCGCCCAGGCCGCGACCGAGCTCGAAGCGGCCCGCCTCCTCGTCTACAACGCGGCGCGTCTCAAGGACGCCGGCAAGCCGTTCCTGCGCGAAGCGGCCATGGCTAAGCTCTTCTCCTCGCAGGTGGCCGAGAAAGTGACGTCGCTGTCGGTGCAGCTCTACGGCGGCAACGGCTACACCAAGGAGTACCCGGTCGAGAAGTTCTGGCGCGACTCGAAGGTCGGCCAGATCTACGAGGGGACGAGCAACATGCAGCTCGCCACCATC
>DASVRB010000399.1:0-1961 GCA_036388835.1 Thermoanaerobaculia bacterium
TCGACTGCGTGCGCAGCTCCTGCGCGAGTTGCACGCCGTCCATGTCCGGCAGGCGGCGGTCGAGGATGACCAGGTCCCACATCTGCGTCGCGAGCGCCTCGCGTGCTTCCGACCCGGTCGTGCATTCGAACGTGCCGAAGCCGGCGCGGTTCAGGAAGAGGCGGACCAGACGCCGGATCGCCGCGTCGTCGTCGACGATCGCAATCGTGAAATCCGTCATTGCGAAGGTTCGGGCTGCTAGCGACGTGCCACGAACGCCGCCTCGTCACTGCGCGAGCGCGGCCGCGCTCGTCAGGTTTTGACGCGCATCGAGATATCGAGCGCCGTCACCGAGTGCGTCAGCGCGCCGATCGAGATGCGGTCGACTCCGCTTTCCGCCGCCGCTCTGACGGTCTCGAGCGTAATGCCGCCGCTCGCTTCGAGCGCCACCCTGCCGGCGGTGCGCGCGACCGCTTCCTTCATCGTGGCCGGATCCATGTTGTCGAGGAGGATGAAGTCGGGCGCCGCCGCGAGCGCCTCGTCGAGCTCGCGCATGTCGCGCACTTCGATCATCAGCGGCTGCCGCTTCCCGGTCGCGCGGATGCGCTCCACGGCCGCGGAGATCGAGCCGGCCCGATCGATGTGGTTGTTCTTGACGAGGAACATGTCGTGAAGGCCGATGCGATGGTTTTCGCCGCCGCCGCACTTCACCGCGTACTTGTCGAGCATGCGCAGTCCCGGCGCGGTCTTGCGCGTGTCGTGGATCTTCGCGCGGGTGCCGGCGACGGCATCGACGTACCGCCGGGTGAGGGTGGCGATGCCGGAGGCGCGCTGCATGAGGTTGAGCGCGGTGCGCTCGCCCGAAAGCAGCGCGATCACCGAGGCGCTCACTTCCGCCACGATGTCGCCCGGCTTGACCGCGTCGCCATCCTGCGCACGCAGCACGACCTCGGCCATTGGATCGAGCGTGCGAAACACCCCCTCCACCACCGCGAGTCCGGCAATGACCCCTTCTGCCTTCACCAGAAAGCGAGCGGAGCCGCGGTCGGAGGGATCGAAAATCGCCTCGCTGGTGATGTCCGGAAGGTCTTCAGCGAAGGCGGCGCGAATGATCAGTTCCAGGTCTGTTTCGTTCATGTCGACAATCAAATCTCCACCCTCGCGACTGCGACTCTCACGCCCGAAATTCTCCTCGGCGGGAACCCGTTATCAGAGCCGGTTCGTTGAAAATCTGGGGGCGCACCGGCTTCGACGGGAACACGTCGGGGTCATGGTTGCATGCCGAGGTCGGTCACCTCGTTAATCCGATCGAAAAACATAAACGCGAACAACGATTTCGCTCTCGCGGCCTAAAAACCCACGAGCGCTCCTCCGCAGCATGCTCACTGCAGCGGAACCGAGCGTCATGATGTGAGCTAGTGACGTACGCAACGCCTACGCGTACGTCAACGAAATCAAGAGGCTGGTTTGTGTCCGGTTCCCGCTCTCCGGACAGGGCACGAACGAGATCAAGCGGAGAGACAAGCATGTAGTAGCCAGGCTGCCACTGTTTTCGGACGCGGGTTCAACTCCCGCCGCCTCCACCAATTTTGTTCTTCTTCAACGCCGCGTCCGCGGCGTGGGCTTTGGGCGTTAGGCGTTGGGCCTTCGGGGGTTGTTGCTCCGAGGGCTGGACGCTTATTCGGGCGCCCGCACTTCCTCCAGCAATTCCAGCAACGTCTTGAGCCGCGCTACCGGCACGTGCGCGAGCGTGCGGCGGATGCTCTCCTCGATCGGGTCGTCGAGCGAGGCGAGCAATTCGAGGCCCGCTTTCGTGACCGACGCGAGGACGACCCGGCGATCGCGGGTGTCGCGGGTGCGGCTGACGAAACCGCTCGCCTCGAGGCGGTCGAGCAGGCGGGTCAGGTCGGGATCGCGGCGCACCATCCGCTCGCTGATCTCGCCGCACGGCAAACCGTCGTCGCCGGCGCCGCGGAGGATGC